>CAXNKP010000224.1:0-4769 GCA_964202815.1 Stagnihabitans sp.
AAGCCTGTCGCAGGTGTACTGACCACAAAACCCAACGAAGCTTGCCTTATGGTGCGGGACGGACGGCGATGGTTGCTTAACCTTGCGCTGGCAACCTATGCGCGGGGTCTTCGCATTGTTCTGGTCACGGACACACCGGGCGAGCGGGGGCACAAGGTGGCGACCGAGATTTTCGCTATCGCAAGGGATGTAAACCATTTCTGGGACACCACCATGCCAATCGCCAAGTATAGCAGACGTCTTGATGCGGGCCTTGATCCGCGCCCCTGTCTGGCCCTATCCGCGCCTGTGTTGAAACTGGCGCACTGACATCGCATTTGGGGACCAGACCATGCTGGGTTACATCATCAAACGAAGCCTGCTTTTGATCCCCGTTTTTTTCGCGGCATCGGTCGTGGTATTCCTGCTTATCCACATGGTTCCCGGTGACCCGGTCGACAACCTTTTGCGGGTCGGCGCACCGCCCGAGCAGCGCCAAATCATCACCGAGCGCTATGGCTTGGACAAGCCACTGGTCATCCAATATGCCATCTGGATGAATGGCGTGCTGCACGGTGATCTTGGCAACGCCATCATCATGCGCCGCCCGGTCGCCGACCTGCTGGCGGAGGCGCTTCCCCACTCCATTGCGCTTGGGGCTTCGGCCTTCCTGTTTTACGCGATCGTCGGCATCACACTTGGCGTCATTGCCGCCCTCTGGCGGGATCGCTGGCCGGACCGCACGATCATGACAGGTGTGCTCTTCGGTTCTACCCTGCCCAGTTTCTGGCTGGGCCTGCTTTTGATGCTGATCTTTTCGGTATGGCTCGGCTGGCTTCCCGTGTCGGGTGCGCGGGGGTGGAAAAGCCTTGTGCTTCCGGTTTTGACCATTGGGCTTGGGGGAACCGCGCTTGTCACGCGGATAACACGTGTCGCGATGGTCGAGGTACAGAGAAAGGACTTTGTCCTGCTCTTGCACGCAAAGGGGATACATCCGTTGAAAATCCAGTTGCTACGGGTGCTGCATCATGCGCTTATCCCAGTGGTGACCATCCTTGCCTTGCGGATCGGGTTTGTCCTTGGCGGTGCGATCACCGTAGAAGTGGTATTTGCCCGACCGGGAATTGGAACACTCTTGATACGCGGGATCATGCAACATGACTATCCCGTGGTGCAGGCCAGCCTGCTGATGTTGGCCATGGCGGTGATCTTGGGGACGTTTTTGGGCGATGTGCTGCAAGCCCTGATGGACCCGCGGGCGCGGGCCAGCCTGTCATGATGCGCAGGCTGACACCGCTGCGCAATGCGTTTCGCACCCCGACAGGGATGCTCGCGGGCGGGTGGCTTTTGCTTGTCATCACCGTCGCGGTCTTTGCGCATCTGTTGACACCCTACGATTATGACATCCAGGACCTCGCACATGCCAAGATGCCGCCCGATGCTGCGCATTGGATGGGCACCGATGAATTCGGCCGTGATCTCATGACGCGGATCTTCTATGGCGCGCGCACCTCGATGACCGTTTCGACAGTGTCCATCGGGCTCTCGCTGCTTTGCGGCCTGACCTTGGGTGCCGCCGCGGCTTATTTCGGCGGTTGGTTCGACAGGGTCGTGACGACGGCGGTTGATCTGACATGGTCTTTCCCGGAAATCCTGATCGCGCTGCTCCTTGTGGCGATCATCGGGCCCGGAACGATGGGCACGATGGTGGCGATTTCTGTGGCCTACCTTGCCCAGTTCACGCGATTGACCCGAGCTCAGATCTTGTCGCTCAAGTCGGAAACCTTTGTCGAGGCAGCCCGTAGCCTTGGGGCGAGCCATGGTCATCTTCTGTTTGGCCACCTGATCCCGAATGCCCTGACGCCCGTTCTGGTGGCCGCCATGCTGGCCACTGGAGATGCCATCATCCTAGAGGCCACCCTTGGCTTTTTTGGCCTTGGGGCACAACCGCCCACCCCGAGTTGGGGCGCGATGATGTCCTCAGGTGCCGCCCAGTTGTTCACGGCGCCCTGGATCATCCTTCTGCCGGGCCTTGTGCTGACGATAACTGTGATTGCGATTAATCTTTTCGGCGACGCCTTGATCGAGGCGCTTGATATCCGCGCCAAGTTGAGGGATGCCTGATGCTGTTAGAGGTTCACGATCTGCGGGTCTCGATTGGTGCGGTGACGCCGCTGGACGGGGTGAGTTTTGCTCTCGACCGCGGAGAAATTCACGGGCTGGTGGGCGAAAGCGGGTCGGGAAAATCACTGACCGCGATGGCGGTCATGGGCCTTTTGCCCCTGATCGGTGGGAGTGTCACCGGTGGAACCTTGCGGTTTGACGGGCATTCGCTGCAACGCCCCGAAGCCGAATTGCGTAAACTGCGCGGGCGGCGCATCGCCTTCATCACTCAAAACCCTATGACGGCACTTGATCCGGTAAGGCGCATTGGTGCGCAGGTGGACGAAGTGGCAACGCTGCACTTGGGATTGGACCGTAAGGCCGCCCGCGTGCGCACAATCGACATTCTGACCAAGCTCAGAATACCCTCGGCAGAGACAGTCGCGCATTCTTATCCGCATCAGCTTTCGGGCGGGATGAAGCAGCGGATCGTCATTGCCATGGCCTTGGCCGCAGAGCCGGATCTGATTGTCGCGGATGAACCTACGACGGCGCTGGATGTGACGGTTCAGGCGCAGATCATCCATATCTTGACCACTTTGGTGCGCGAAAACGGGATGGGTCTTTTGCTTATCACCCACGACATGGGGGTCGTGGCGCAAGCCTGCGACCGGGTCACGGTGCTTTACGCCGGTCGCGTGGCAGAGGCGCAGCCGGTGGGCGGCCTTTTTGCCGCGCCCTGCCATCCCTATACCCGGGCGCTTATGGAGTGTATTCCGCGCGAAGGTATGGCGCGCGGGGCATTGGCCGGCATACCCGGCGTGGTCCCTTCGGTGGTGAACTATCCGGCGGGGTGCCGCTTTCATCCGCGATGCGCAAGGGCCGATGCAATCTGTTGCACGCAGGTCCCTCGTCTTACCAGTCAGGGCCTTGACGGTTTTCTGTCGTGTCACCATCCGCTTGGGGAACCATCGTCATGACAGACATACTGCGGATAGAGAACCTGACCAAAACATTTACCCAGAATGCGGGCCTCTTCGGCAAGCCGCGCAGCATGTCAGCGGTGCGCGATGTGTCGTTGTCGGTCGCCAAGGGCGGGGTTGTGGGCATTGTGGGGGAATCTGGGTGCGGCAAATCCACCCTCGCACGTCTCATCCTGCGGCTGATAGAGCCGACCTCGGGCCGCGTCCTGCATGGCGAGACCGACCTGACGCATCTGTCGCATCGCAGCCTGCAAAAGGCGCGCAAGGACATGGCAATGGTCTTTCAAGACCCCTATTCCAGTCTTGATCCGCGCTACTCGGTTTTTGATTGCTTGGCCGAAGCCTATATTGTGCAAGGCCAACGGATGCCGACAGGGCGGGTTGAAGATCTGTTGGACAAGGTCGGCCTGCCGCGGACTTTGGCGCAAAGCTACCCCCACCAGCTTTCTGGCGGCCAACGCCAGCGCGTCGGCATTGCCCGCGCCCTTGCCCTGTCGCCTGAACTCGTGATCCTTGATGAACCAACGGCCTCGCTTGACGTCTCTATCCAGGCCCAGATCATCTTGCTTTTGCAAGGGCTGCGCCGCGACCTTGGCCTGACCTATATCTTCATCAGCCATGATCTGGGCCTTGTGCGCTATTTTTGTGACCGGATCGTGGTGATGTATGTGGGATCAGTGGTGGAAGACATCCGCGATCCCCAAAGCCCGCCCCAGCATCCCTATACCGCAACGCTTATGGCATCAACCTTCGCGCCTGACCCTCAGCTTCGCAAGGATCTGGTTGCCCTTGAAGGCGAGATCCCTTCGCCCTTTGACCTGCCGCTCGGTTGTGCCTTTGCCGGTCGTTGCCCGCGCGCTTCGGCTCGATGCAAATCCGAACGGCCAACCCTGGCCCCCGGGCCAAGCGGACACCCCGTTGCCTGCTTTCACCCTCTTGGCGCGGGCGGCTTGTGAGGCAAGCGTGTAGATCCTGAGTGGATTTGGGGCAACGAACGCCGTCCAATTGAAGAGAACAGGTCTGGCGCACCAGAATGCCCCTCGCTTTTTGTCAAACTCAAATCTCTTCCCCCCGCTCTCACCAACCGCGCAAGCCCCGTGGGCAACGTCTGCCCAAGGTTAATCGGCTGATAGCGGGATTTGGCTGATTTCAGCATGCTCTACCGTCGTCAGACGATCCTTGCCGTGACCATGCCCGCATCGGGCCGCGCGCTCTGCTGATGACTGAAAGGTGATCCCTGCCCAAGCCGAATAAGGCGAAAAATGCGCTGGGTGAGCCGCAAGAGCGTGACGCGAAACGGCCGGACGGTGAAGCGCAGCGTGGAACTTTGGCCGTCAGGGGCAGAATTTCAGGGTCGGGGTGGCGCGCTGCACAGATGACTGGCGCCTTCGGCACGCCCACCACGAAGGCCGCGCGCGGTCTGTCTGCGCCAAGGGGAAGCGGGCCTTTGTCCGATTTGCCCAACAGAGAAACCTGGGGGCGAAAGTGGAGAAGTTGCACTGCTATATGATCTGCGCGCGCTTTGCCGCCGTAAAGACTGTGTATGGCCCAACCTAGGACCCATCCCATGTCCCAATTCTTTAAACATATTGTCCTTGGGCTGCTGGCCACTTTGTTGATCGTCTCGTCGGTGGTCATGTTGGAACTCTCGCGGGCGGGGTTGGAGATCACAGATCTTCAAGTGGGCCAGACGCCCGTTACTCT
>CAXNKP010000225.1:0-4762 GCA_964202815.1 Stagnihabitans sp.
GCCGCGCGGCCTTCGATCTTTAACGACGATCAGGAATTCGCCCTTTTGACGCATCAAGATGAATTGATGCTGCAAATCCTTTACGATCCGGCATTATCCCCCGGCATGACAGGGGCTGAAGCACGGCCAATTGTAGAAACACTTGCAAGCGCGATGTTAGGCGACAAAACTGCCGTACAAAACGGGGCAAAGAGGTAATCATGGTATTCGGCTTTCTGAAGGGCGAATTTATCGACGTCATCTCTTGGACAGATGACACCCGCGACACGATGGTCTGGCGGTTTGAACGGCGCGACAATGCGATCAAATATGGTGCCATGTTAACGGTGCGCGAAGGTCAGGCTGCGGTTTTCATCAACGAAGGCCAGTTGGCCGATGTCTTCGGCCCCGGGCTTTATGAGTTGCAGACCAACAACTTGCCCATCCTGACGACCTTGCAAAGCTGGGAATACGGCTTCTCCTCGCCCTTCAAATGCGAGGTGTATTTTATCAACACCACGCGCTTTAACAATTTCAAATGGGGCACGCAAAACCCCATCATGTGCCGCGACCCCGAATTTGGCCCCGTGCGCATCCGCGCCTTTGGCACCTATTCCATGCGCGTGACCGACCCCGGCATCTTTATGAAAGAGGTTGTGGGCACAGACGGCGAGTTCACCGCTGACGAAATATCGACCCAGATCCGCAATGTGATTGTTCAGGAAATGAGCCAATCTTTGGCCAAATCGGGCATTCCGGTGTTGGATATGGCGGCCAATACAGCCGATCTCGCCAAGGTGGTGGGAGCGGCCATTGCGCCGACGATTGGGAATTACGGGCTGACCTTGCCCGAGTTTTACATTGAAAACATCTCGCTACCCGAAGAGGTGGAAAAGGTGCTCGACAAGCGCACATCGATGGGGCTGGCGGGGGATTTGGGCAAATTCACCCAATTCAACGCCGCCGAAGGCTTGGGCAACCCCAATTCCGCCATGGGGGCCACGATGGGGGCAGCTATGGGCGCAGGCATGGGTTTGAACATGGGCGCGCAGGCTGCGGCCATAGCGGCAGCACCGCCGCCTCCGCCCCCGGTCAAGCAGTGGCATCTGGCCGAAAACGGGGTGACCAAGGGGCCTTACGGCTTAGGCGATCTGCCGGCACTGGTGGCCGCAGGTGGGCTGACGCGGTCCACGCAAGTGTGGACGGCAGGTCAAGATGGCTGGAAAGCTGCCGATCAAACGGAACTGACAAGCCTCTTTGCGGCCATCCCGCCGCCTCCCCCGCCGCCGGGGGCGTAAACTATGGCTGTTAGCGAAGAACACCGTTACCCCTGCCAGCAGTGCGGGGCCGATTTGCGCTTTTCCCCCAGCCAGACGGCGCTAAAGTGTGAACATTGCGGATTTGAACAGACGATCGAGCCAGACGCGGGGTCTGGCCCATGGGACAAACCCGCCAAGACCAAAGCCTTTGAAGAACATCCATTGGCCAAGGGCCTGTCCAACGACCTGCCCGTCTCGGCCAGTGCCGAAGTGCGCGCCACCAAATGCCCCAATTGTGGTGCAAATGTGGAATTCAGCGGGGCTACCCATGCCAGCGAATGCCCCTTTTGCGCGGGGCCCATCGTGGTGGATACGGGGGCCGAACGGAAGATCAAGCCGCAAGCCGTGATCCCCTTTGCTTTGGATGAAAAATCCGCCCACAAGGCCATGGTCGCGTGGCTGGGCCGCCTGTGGTTCGCGCCCAACCGCCTGTTGGAATTCACCCGTGCGGGCCGTGCGATGAACGGCGTCTATGTGCCCTACTGGACCTTTGATGCCGATACCCACAGCCAATACACCGGTGCCAAGGGCGTGCATTACTACGAAACCCGCAGCGTGACGGTCAATGTCAACGGCAAGACCGAAACCCGTCAGCAACAGGTCCAAAAGACCCGCTGGTATCCTGCCGCGGGCGCTGTGGCGCGCGGGTTTGATGATGTGATGGCCATCGCCTCCACCGCCCTGCCCGCACGCTTGGGCGAGGGATTGGAGCCGTGGGATCTATCGCACTTGCAACCCTACAATCCAGATTACCTCGCAGGATTTCAGGCCGAGGGCTATAGCGTGGCCTTGGCCGACGGCAACGCTGCTGCCAAGCAGAAGATGGCTGGCGTGATCGAACAAGACGTGCGCTATGACATCGGCGGGGATGTGCAGCGCATCGATAGCATCTCCACCCGCTATTCCGCCGAAACCTTCAAGCACATCCTGCTGCCGATCTGGATTGCAGCTTATAAATACAATTCCAAAACCTACCGCTTTTTGGTCAACGGCCAAACAGGCGAAGTGCAGGGCGAACGCCCCTACAGCGTTTGGAAGATCACCTTTGCAGCTTTTGGTGCGGCCATCTTGGCAGGAGCGGTCTATTTACTCATCCAGAAATACGGGCAAGGCGGCTAAACCGTCCTTCACCGAGGCGCAAATACTCCTAGGGGGGCTGAGGAGGGCAGGATGCCCCTCAGCCCGGGTCGCCGCGCCCCCCGGTTGACTCTGCCGCCCCCCAAGGGCAAAGGGGCTCAGTCCCGACCGGAGGCTTCATGCGCGTTCTGCCCCACGCCCGCATTCCCGAATTGCCCAACCCCTATTTCGGCAAAGTGCGCGATTGTTACGACCTGCCCACCGATGCCAGCCACCCCCACGGCAGGCGCATTCTGATCGCGTCTGATCGCATCTCCGCCTTTGACCGCATCTTGGCCGCGATCCCCTACAAGGGCCAGATCCTCACCCAAATCGCGCGGTTCTGGTTTGACCGTACCGCCGATATCCTGCCCAACCACGTGCTGTCTTACCCCGACCCCAACGTGGTGATCGGCCAGCGCCTGACGATCCTTCCGGTCGAGGTTGTTGTGCGCGGCTATCTGGCAGGCACCACCTCCACCTCGGTGCTGACGCAATACAAACAAGGCCAGCGCGCCATGTATGGTCATGTCCTGCCCGACGGGTTGCGCGACAACCAGATCCTGCCGAAGCCGATCATCACCCCTACATCCAAGGCCTTTGACGGCGGGCACGACGCGCCCCTGACGGCCGAGGAGATTTTATCCCAAGGCCTGCTGACTGCCGCACAATGGGACGAAGTCTCGGCCGCAGCCCTTGCCCTATTTGCACGCGGCCAACAGATCGCGGCGGAACGTGGGTTGATCTTGGTCGATACCAAATACGAATTTGGCACCGATGCCACAGGCCAAATCCTGATCGCCGATGAAATCCACACCCCCGATTCCAGCCGCTACTGGACATCTTCGGGCTATCAATCGGCCTTTGAAGACGGCACCCGCCCACCCAGTTTTGACAAAGACGTCATCCGCTCGTGGGTCGCCGCCCGCTGTGACCCCTATCACGACCCCCTCCCCCAAATCCCTGCCGAGATGATCGCCGCCACCTCTGGCGTCTATGTGCAGGCCTACGAGGCCATCACAGGCCAGTCCTTTGTCGCCGATCTGTCCGGCGACAGCGTGCTGGACCGCATTCGCACGGCGCTGCGGCCCTATTTTGCCTGACGACGTTCAAAAGACCCCTCCCCCAACCGCCTGTTTGCGCAAACAACCGCTGATCCGCTATGGTCCGCGAAATTCTGACAGGAGCGTGAAATGATTCTCAGCTGTGGCGAAGCCTTGATCGACATGCTGCCCCGCCAAAGCACGCTGGGCGAGGCCTGCTTTGCCCCCTATGCGGGCGGGGCGGTGTTCAACACAGCCATCGCCTTGGGCAGGCTCGGCGCACCCTCAGCCTTCTTTTCAGGCATTTCCACCGATATGCTGGGCGAGATTTTGGCTGATACGCTGACGGCCTCCAATGTGGATACGCGCTACTGCGCCCGCTCGCCGCGCCCCACCACAGTGGCCTTTGTCAAATTGGTGGATGGCCAAGCCACCTATGCCTTTTACGACGAAAACACCGCAGGGCTTTTGCTGACGCAAGACCAACTGCCTGATCTGCCCGCATCGGTCAGCACGCTGTTCTTTGGCGGCATCTCGCTGGTAAATGACCCCGCCGCCGCCACCTACGAGGCGTTGCAGATCCGTGAGGCACAGGCCCGTGTGACAATGATCGACCCCAACATCCGATTGGGCTTTATCGCCGGCAAAGAAGCCCCCTACCGCGCGCGGATCGAACGGATGATCGCGCGCGCCGATATCGTGAAGCTGTCAGATGAAGACCTGCACTGGCTGTCAGGCGGCGGTGATCTCACCCAACTGGCCCGCACTATTCTGGCGCAAGGCCCCAAAGTGGTCTTCGTCACCGAAGGTGCCGCAGGCGCACGCGCTGTCACCGCCACCCAAGACCGCTTTGTCGCTGCCCAACAGGTCACCGTGGCCGATACTGTGGGCGCAGGCGATACATTCAACGCAGGCGCCCTTTGCGCCCTGCACGAGGCGGGCGCTTTGACCAAAGCGCGCCTGTCGGCGCTAAGCGATGCCGAACTTGACGCCGCCCTAACCCTTGGCACCCGGTCGGCCGGCATCACCGTCTCGCGTGCGGGGGCCAACCCGCCATGGCGGTCCGAACTTTGAAGGCGCTGCTGCAACGCGTCACCCGCGCCAGTGTTGCGGTAGATGACCAGATTGTCGGCCAAATCGGCCCCGGCCTGTTGATCCTGCTCTGCGCCATGCCCGGGGATACCGAGGCCGAGGCCGACAAACTTGCCACCAAAATCGCCAAACTGCGCATCTTCAAGGATGAGGCGGGCAAGATGAACCTGTCGCTGCGCGATACGGGCGGCGCGGCCCTGATCGTCAGCCAAT
>CAXNKP010000226.1:0-4717 GCA_964202815.1 Stagnihabitans sp.
CTGGAATGTACCTTTAGGCCGGGGCAGAAGGCGGCAAAGCCTGCAGCTTTTTCGGGTGACTGGGTTGCCAAAGCATAAAGCTGCGCGCCAGAGGCTGCGTGAATGGCCGGGGCCATGTGATCAAGGGCAAATTTGGCGGCACCAAGCACGCCCCATTTAACGGCTGACATGAAAATCTCCTTCCAAGGTTTGGCCAACCGTAGAAAGAACGGGGGCATCGTTCAAGGCGCAACCCATCAAAGCCCGCGCAAACCTTTGCGATTCTTGCGAAACTGCCACGCCGATTTGATCAAAATCAGAATATATCCCACCGCCACCGCTACCATGGTCTGCCACGGAAAGGTTAATAGGGCAGCCACCACCGCTACAAAGCCCACCACAACAAAGCGCACACTTTCGGCATAGACCGTGACCGATTTAAACGACGGCGTGGGAATGCGGCTGATCATCAGCCCGCCGATCAGCACAATATAAATCGCCAAAACCCAAGACGGCACCTGCGGGGCGTCAGGCAGCATGAAAGACACATACATCGGCAACATCGTCAGCATCGCCCCTGCGGGAGAGGGCACGCCTGTGAAATCTGCCGCCTGCTTTTCCCCGGCTGCTTCGGCCACTTTGTCACTTTGCACGCGGTTGCCGATGTTGAACCGTGCCAGACGCAAAAGGCAGCAGGTGGCGTAAATCAAGGTCGCGATCCACCCACCACTTTGCACACCGTGCAGGCCCCACAGATAAACAATCAACCCCGGCGCCACGCCAAAGTTGACGAAATCCACCAGCGAGTCCAATTCTGCCCCAATCTCGGATTCGCTGCGCAAAAGGCGCGCGACGCGGCCATCTAGGCCGTCCAGCAGCGCCGCCACCAAGATCATCGCCACCGCCGCGCCAAACTGGCCGGTGGTGGCAAACCTTATGCCCGTCAGCCCCGAACACATCGCCGCAATCGTCATCAGATTGGGCAAAAGCTGAACGAGATTCAGCTCTGAGGGGCCGCGCGGTTCTGGCATGTTAAACGCTCCGCGCCGGACGGGCGGGCGCGGACGAAGACAGGTCCGCAAGGATGCTTTCCCCCGCAATCATCGTCTGGCCCAGCGCCACCATGGGGGCCACGCCAGCGGGAAGGTAAACATCCAAGCGCGAGCCAAAGCGGATCAAGCCAAAGCGGTCGCCTGCCCTTAACGCCGCACCCGGCTTGGTGAAACACACGATCCGTCGGGCAATCAGGCCCGCAATCTGCACCACGGCGACACGGGTGCCATCCTCCATGCCGATCAACAGCGCGTTGCGTTCGTTATCGACCGAGGCTTTGTCCAGCGAGGCATTCACGAAAGTGCCCGGACGGTAGGATATCACCTCGATCTTGCCGCCGACGGGCATGCGGTTCACATGGCAGTTAAACACCGACATAAACACCGAAACACGCGTCAGCGGCAGCGGCCCCATGCCGAGTTCTGGCGGCGGTACAGCGGGTTCGATCAGCGAAATGATCCCGTCCGCAGGGCTTAAAACCAAGCTATCGCCCAAGGGCACCGACCTTTTTGGGTCGCGAAAGAAGTAATAGCACCAGATCGTCAGGCCAAGACCGATCCACCCCAACGGTTCCCAAAGCCAAAACAGCCCCAAGGTGATCACGCCAAAGATGCCTACAAACCGGCGCCCTTCGGGGTGCATCGGTTTGATGAAAGTATCGAGCATATTCATGGTCCGCTCCTTCGATGGATTGGGCGCGGTGATACGCGCGGGCGGGCAGGGTTGCAACCAAGACCGCCCAGCCGTTTCAGGCTGGCACGACCATGCCCTTTTTCATCGCCAGTTCGCGCATCTTTGTCTGCAGCTTTTCAAAGGCGCGCACTTCGATCTGGCGAATGCGTTCGCGGCTGACGCTATAGCTTTCGGACAACTCCTCCAGCGTGATGGGCGTCTCGGCCAGACGGCGTTTTTGCAGCACGTCTTTTTCGCGTTCGTTTAACGCTGACATGGCCTGCATTAACAAGGCGTGGCGGGTGTCGAATTCATTCTTTTCGGCATAATCACCCGCCTGATCGCTGTCTTCGTCTTCCAGCCAATCCTGCCATTGGGTTGTGCCTTCGCCGTCCGAGCCGACCGTTGCGTTCAAAGACGCATCGCTGCCCGACAAGCGACGGTTCATCGAGGTGACTTCTGCCTCACTGACGGCCAAGTCTTTGGCGATCAGCGCCAGATTTTCAGGCCGCAGATCGCCTTCCTCTAGCGCGCCAACCTTGGCCTTGGCCTTTCGCAGGTTGAAAAACAGCTTTTTCTGGGCCGAGGTTGTGCCCAATTTCACCAACGACCAAGACCGCAGGATATACTCCTGTATCGAAGCGCGGATCCACCACATGGCATAGGTCGTCAGCCGAAAACCCTTTTCGGGATCAAACCGTTTGACGGCTTGCATCAGGCCCACATTAGCTTCGGAAATGACCTCAGCTTGCGGCAAGCCATAGCCGCGGTAGCCCATGGCGATTTTGGCCGCCAGTCGCAGGTGCGAGGTGACCATTTTATGGGCGGCTTGAGTGTCTTGGTGATCGACCCAACGCTTGGCCAGCATGTATTCTTCTTGCGGTTCCAGCAGCGGGAACTTGCGGATTTCCTGCATATAGCGGTTCAGCCCCTGTTCGGGGCTGGGTGCAGGCAGATTGGCATAGGTGCTCATATAGACGCCCCCTTTTCAGAACTCTCCGGTGCGATTGCGCCCCCGAAAACGTGTGGTTGAAACGTAAGAAGCTTGCCCCACAGGTTCAAGCCCCGCCTTGATCTATGTCGTTGCGAACACGGCTGACGTCATCACAAAGATGTTAACGTCCGATGAAGCGGTTTTCGTTCGCCCTTGCGCAAAAGGGCCGCGGCATGGGCCTTAAGCCGCCCCCCGCAGGGCTACAATCAAAGCCGTCAGGTCAGCGGGCAGGGGCGAGGTAAACGACAGATTTTCCCCCGTCACCGGATGCTCAAACCCCAAGGTTGCGGCGTGCAGGGCTTGGCGGGGGAAGGTGTTGGCAAGCTCTGCCGCCTCTGGCCCGAAAACCTTGGGTGCCAAGCGCCGCGTGCCGCCATAGGTGCCATCACCCAACAAGCCATGGCCCGCATAGGTCATGTGCACCCGAATCTGATGGGTGCGCCCCGTTTCCAGCCAGCATTCCAAAAGGGACGCGCCGCCCGAAAAATCCTCCATCACGCGGGCGCGGGTGACAGCATGGCGGCCCGCGCCGTTCCAGACCACGGCTTGGCGCTGGCGGTCAGTTTTGTGGCGGGCCAGTTCGGTGGCGATGCGCAGAATTCCGCCCGCCTCCATCGTAATCCCGCGCAAACCCCTCAGGCGTGGGTCTGATGCGGCGGGGGTGCCATGCGCCACGGCCAGATAGCGGCGTGCGACCGAGTGGTCTTCGAACTGGCGTGCCAGCCCGTGATGGGCGCGGTCGGATTTGGCCACGACCAACAATCCGGTGGTGTCCTTGTCAATGCGGTGCACGATGCCCGGGCGGCGTTCACCGCCGATGCCTGACAGCGTGTCGCCGCAATGGTGCAGCAGGGCGTTGACCAATGTGCCGCGCGGGCTGCCCGGGGCCGGGTGCACCACCATGCCGGCGGGTTTGTCGATCACGATCAGGTCGCCGTCTTCCCAGATGACAGTCAACGGGATATCTTCGGGCAGGGTTTCAACAGGTTCGGGCGGGTCAAGCTGGATGCGGTAAACCTCGCCCATCACCACCTTGGCCTTGCCGTCGGTGACAGGCACCCCGTCACGGCTGACAGCGCCTTCATCGATCATCCGCGCCAGACGGCTGCGCGACAGGGCCGCGCCCTCTGGCACAAGCACGGCAAGGGCCTTATCAAGGCGCGCGGGGGAATCTTTGGGGATGGAGATCAAGATCGCCTCGTCATCGCCCAAGTCATCTGAGAAAGAAGAGAAAACCATGGCCGAACCTCCAGAGGATGACACAGCCCTGCCGCCTGCGCTGCAATGGCTGAAATGGCTGGTGATGACCCTCACGCTCAGCCTGATTGGGGGGGTCTTAACGGTGGTTTGGCTGCTTGTCACCCGCTTGCCGATGCCCGGTGCGCATCCGGTGGCCCCGGCAAGCTTGGATATGCCTGCGGGGGCCACCCCTTCGGCGGTGACGCTGGGGACGGGCTGGGTGGCGGTGGTGACAACCGACAACCGGATTTTGCTTTTCGGGGCAGATGGCAAGTTCTGGCAAGAGATTGCCGTCAAGCCGCCGGCGAACTAGCCCCCCTTGCGCCAAATACGACATAATCGCGGCGCAAGCGAAACGGACGGGGGCTGGCGCTGACGCCAGCATGGGGCAAATTCGCAGCACAGGACGGGGTTGGGCATGATTGATTTTCTAGCACAGGATGCAACGGCACTGGCGGGCATGGTGGCCAAGGGCGAGGTGACGCCGACCGAGCTGTTAGACGCGGCTTTGGCCAAAGTCGCCGCCGTGAACCCCGCGCTGAATGCGGTGGTTTTGATGCAAGAAGACACCGCCCGCCGTTCCATCGCCCAAGGCCTGCCGCGCGGCCCGTTTCGCGGCCTGCCGTTCTTGCTGAAAGATCTGGGCTGCGAGGCGGTGGATTTCCCCTCGCACAACGGCTCGCGGCTGTTTGCCAACACGACGTATAAGCGCAATTCGTCGATCTTCGAGCGTATCCGCGCGACAGGGGTGGTGACCTTTGGCCGTACCACCAGCCCGGA
>CAXNKP010000227.1:0-4717 GCA_964202815.1 Stagnihabitans sp.
GTGGGCGATGTGACCTGCTTTGTGTCAAACGCAGGCGTTCCGGCACGCCAGCGCGGCGATATGCTGACCCTGACGGCGGAAAGCTTTGACCATGTCATGGGCATCAACCTGCGCGGCGCGTTCTTTCTGGCGCAAGAGGTGGCGCGGCGGATGCTGGCCACGCCGTCGGACCACTACCGGTCGATGCTGTTTGTCACCTCGGTCAGCGCGCAGATGATCTCGGTCGAGCGGGCGGAATACTGCCTGTCGAAATCCGCCGCTGCCACCATGGCGCAGCTTTTCGCCGTGCGGATGGCGCCGCACGGCGTGGGCGTGTTTGACCTGCGGCCGGGCATTATCGACACGGCGATGACGGCTGCGGTGCATGATAAATACTCTGCCCGCATCGCCGATGGGTTGGTGCCAGCCGCGCGCTGGGGCCAGCCTGTCGATATCGGGTCTGTCGCCGTGCCCTTGGCACTGGGGCAGATGGCATTTGCCAATGGGGCCGTCCTGCCGGTGGACGGCGGGCTTTCAATCAGCAGGTTGTGACATGGACTATGACACCATTATCATCGGCGGCGGCTCGGCCGGCTCGGTTCTGGCCGCACGCCTAACCGAAGACCCCAACCGCCGCGTGTTGCTGCTAGAGGCGGGCGGGCGCGACCGTCACCCCTTTTACCACCTGCCCGCAGGCTTTGCGAAGATGACCAAGGGGATCGGATCATGGGGCTGGCACACAACCCCGCAACGCCACATGAAAGATATGGTGATCCGCTACACCCAAGCCAAGGTGATCGGCGGCGGGTCCTCGATCAACGCGCAGATCTACACGCGCGGCAATGCGCTGGATTATGACGAATGGCGGCAGGCGGGCTGCACCGGCTGGGGCTATGACGACATCCTGCCCTATTTCCGCAAGGCTGAAGATAACGACACCCACGCCAACCGCTACCACGGCCAAGGTGGCCCCTTGGGCGTCAGCCAACCCCGCGCGCCTTTGCCCATTTGCGATGCCTATTTCGCCGCAGCCGCCCAACTGGGCATTCCGCGCAATCTGGATATGACCGGAGAGGTGCAAGACGGCGTGGGCTTTTACCAGCTGACGCAAAAGAACTACCGCCGCTCCTCCACCGCCGTGGCCTATCTGCGGCCAGCCGAGAAGCGGGCGAATCTAACGGTAATCACGGGTGCTCAGGTGCTGCGCATTGTGGTCGACCAAGGCCGCGCCACGGGGGTAGACCTAGCCGGACAAGGCATTGTGCGAGCGGGTGAGGTGATCTTGTCGGCGGGGGCCATCGGCTCGCCGCGCTTGTTGCAACTGTCGGGGATCGGGCCTGCGGATCATTTGCGCAACCTTGGGCTTCCTGTGGTTTTTGACCAGCCCGGCGTTGGGGCGAACCTGCAAGACCATGTCGACCTGTTTGTTATCGCCGAATGCACTGGCCCGCATACTTACGACCGCTTCGCCAAGCCGCATCTGTCGGCTTTGGCAGCACTACAATATTTGCTGACGCGCAAGGGGCCTGTGGCATCCAGCCTGTTTGAAACGGGGGGGTTTTGGTATGCTGACCCCAACGCCCGCTCGCCCGATATTCAACTGCATCTGGGCTTAGGCTCGGGGATCGAGGCGGGCGTTGCCGCTATGGCGCAGGGCGGGGTCACGCTGAACTCGGCCTATCTGCGGCCCAGATCGCGCGGCACGGTGCGGTTGGCAAGTGCCGACCCGCTGGCCGCGCCGTTGATCGACCCCAACTATTGGGCCGATCCTTACGACCGCGAGATGTCGATCCGTGGCCTGAAACTGGCGCGTGACATCATGCGCCAAGACGCACTGAAACCCTTTGTGCTGGCCGAACGCCTGCCCGGCCCCGATGTGCAAACCGATGAGGATTATTTCAACTACGCCTGCGCCCATGCCAAGACCGACCATCACCCCGCAGGCACCTGCCGCATGGGATCAGACCCCGCCGCCGTGGTTGACCCGCAGTTGCGCTTTAACGGCATCGCCGGGCTGCGGGTGGTAGATGCGTCGATCATGCCCAGCGTTGTATCCTCCAACACCAATGCCGCCACGATCATGATCGCGGAAAAGGCAGCCGATATGATCAGGGGCCAAGCATGATCCGCCACATCGTTCTGATCCGTTTTCAACCCCAAGTGACCGAAGTGGAAATTGATGCGATCTTCGCCGCCCTGCCCCGCTTGGCCGCCAAACTGCCCGGCATCTTGGCCTATGCCGCTGGCCGATCAGAAAGCCCCGAGCAGATCGAACGCGGCTATCTGCACGGCTTCACCATCGACTTTACCGGCTGGGACGCGCTGCAAACCTATGCCGACGATCCCGATCACAAGGCCTTTGGCGCGCAGTTGGTGGCCCATGCCCAAGGCGGGATCGACGGGCTTTTGGTCTTTGATCTGAAGGTAGATTGACCGATGCGTTGTCTGCCCACCTTCATCGGCACCCTTGCCCCCTCCGCGCAGGTCTGCAGACTGGCCTCTCCGCGCAGGGCGCTGCCAGCATGAGCAGACGGCCCACCATCGTCGATGTGGCGCGCGCGGCGGGGGTGTCGAAATCCACCGTCAGTCTGGTGTTCCAAAAAAGCCCTGCCGTCAAAGAAGAAACTCGCCAGGCGGTGCAACGGGCAATGGCCGACCTAGGCTATGTCTACAACCGCAACGCGGCCAATCTGCGGTCAAACCGCGTGGGGCTGATTGGCGTGGTGATCAACGATCTGCGCAACCCGTTCTTTGCCGAATTCGCCACCTCGCTGCAAATGGCGCTGTCGCAGCGCGGCTATGCCACCGTGATCGCCAACACCGACGAAGATCCGATGCTGCAAGCCCAAGTGGTCGGGTCGATGATCGAACACGGCGTCAGCGCCATGGTGATCTCGCCCACCTATGGGGCCGAAGAGACCACCTTTGACCCCCTGCACCGCGCGGGATTGCCCGTGATGCAGGTGTTGCGCAAGGTAGATCCTCGGGTCGATTTGTTCCCCTTTACCGCGCCTGATTACCGGCGTGGCGGCGAAATTGCTGCGCAGCATTTGTTGACTTGCGGCGCGCAGAATATCGCTTTTGTCGGCGGGCAAGAGGGCCGCGCTGTCACGCAAGAGCGGATGTCAGGCTATCTGACCGCCCTGCAGGCGCAGGGTTTGCCCCCCCTTGCGCTGCACGGCCGCGCCACCCGCGCCTTTGGCCGCACAACAGCGCTGGATCTAGCGCGTAGCCATGCCCATGTTGACGCGGCCATCTGCTTTAACGACCTCGTGGCGCTGGGCATGCTTGCAGGCTTTGCCGAACAGGGCCGCCCCGTGGGACGCAAGTTTCGCCTGATAGGCTTTGACGACATAGAAGACTGCGCGCAGGTCTATCCGGCACTGACCTCGGTGCATTGCGACATCGCAGGCTTTGGCGCGGGGGTGGCGCAGACAATCTTGGCCTGGCTGGAAGATGGATCTCTGCCCGCGCCCGAGGTTCACACACCTGTGCGCCTCATCCTGCGCGCCTCTAGCCCAGGGCATCCATCCTGCCCATGGGTGGCCTCGCCCATCTAAATACGCCATGTCATCCTTTCCAACCACGGGGCTTGACGCTGCCACAACGGTGCGGCGAAGGTATGGTGCTGTCACTAAGACGTCACGTCTGCGCGGCACAAGAACATTCAAACACGGTCGCGGAACGGATGCGGCAATTGCACACCCAAAACCCGCGCGGCGCCGTGCATATTGACACAGGAGATCACGATGTTTGACGCAGATGACGCTGGATTTAGCCTTTCAAGCGGCCGTATTGTAACCCCACAGGGCCTGATAGACGGCACGGTCGAGGTTGAGGCCGGTCGCATTGTAGCGGTGCGTGCGGGGCGGTTGCCTGGCGGCTTTGGCTTGGATTTTGGCACAGACTTTCTTATTCCCGGCATCGTCGATCTGCACACCGATCATATCGAGCGCCATGTCTTTCCCCGTTCAGGCGTGATGTGGAACTATTTGAACGCGCTGATGGCCCATGACGGGGTGGTGGTCAGCGGCGGCACGACCACGGTGTTTGACAGCCTGTGTGTCGGTGAATCGATCAAGCAGCCCGAACGGTCCACCATGCTGGCCCCACTGGTGGCGGCTTTGGAGCAGGGGCAGAAAGACAACCTCTTTCGCGCCGACCATTTGCTGCATCTGCGCTGCGAAATCTGCGATCCCGACACCGTAGCCCTGACCGAGGCGCTGATCCAAAGCCCTTTGGCGCGGGTGGTCTCGGTCATGGATCACACCCCCGGCGACCGCCAAAGCCCGGATGCTGAACGCTGGCTGGTGCATATGGCGCGGGAACTCGGCCTTGATCTGCCAAAAGCGCGCGAAAGGATGACCGTACTTCTGGAACGCTCGGCACGGGTCGGCGTTCAAGTCCGCGCCGATGTGGTGGCGAGGGCCCATGCAGCGGGGTTGCCTATTTTAAGCCATGATGACCGCACCGCTGAGCAGGTCGATCAGGCTCACTTAGAGGGGATCACCGTTTCAGAATTTCCCACCACGAGGGCGGCTGCGGCGCGGGCGCGCGCCCTTGGGGTGGCAACGATCCTGGGGGCGCCCAACCTGCTGCGCGGCGGTTCGCAATCGGGCAATGTGGCGCTGCGCGAGGTGCTGCAGGCTGACCTGTGTGACGCGCTTTGTTCGGATTATGTGCCGCGCAGCCTGTTGGATGCGGCCTTTATGATCGCATACGATGACACCCTACCGCA
>CAXNKP010000228.1:0-4699 GCA_964202815.1 Stagnihabitans sp.
TCCATCGCGCGGGTTAGGATACCTTCGCCCACAAACAGCCAGCGGATGGAAAGGGCCCCGATCACCGGCGTGATGATAAAGGGCAGCAAGGTGATAAAGATCACAGGGCCACGCAGGCTGCGGGTTAAATTGTTAACCGCTAGGGCCAGCGCCAAGCCCAACCCCAAAACAAGCGGCAGAGTGATAAAGGTGAAGGTCAGCGTGAAGCGTAGCGCCCGCCAAAAGTCGATGTCCATCAGTTGCGCCCAGTCTAGGGCTTTCACATCAGTCCAGAATTTCTGCGGTTCGACCACATCGGCATAATTCTCGAACCCCACGAATTCGGTCTGCAGGACCACATTTCCTGCGGCATCCAAAGCTGGGGCAATCTTGGTATCAGTCTTGCAGGTTTGAGTGCCAAAACCGGGGGTGCAGCTTTCAAATTCCACCACCTCCATCAGGGGAGAGGTGCGATAAAAGCTTTCACCAAACACCAACAGCAAGGGCACGGCGATGAAGATCAGCATCATCAGCACAGACGGGGCCACGAAGGTTGCAAACGTTTTAAACTTCATCTCGCCCTCCCTCGTGTTAAGCGCCGTTTAGGATGCGGCGGGCAGGGGATCCCGCCCGCCGCAAGATCTTACTTCAGGATGCCCGCATCCTTGGCACCCTTGGTATAGGCGGCTTCGATGGCGACCAGAGTATCTTCGGCCGAGCGTTCACCCTTCAAGAAAGCACCCACTTCGCCGTCCATCGCCATGTGCATGACACCCACAGCGGCGGTTGACGGATAGGGCGGCGGGTTCAGCGCTGCGGTGGCAAAGGCCCCTGCGGCCAGACGGCCCGGTGTATAGCCCGAGATCAGCCACACGGCATCTTCATTGTGGGCGGTGACCATTTCGGTGTCGATCCCCTCCAACGCCACACGGAAGGCGGCGTCAGCCTCTTCATCCGAGATGTTCTTGGCGATCACAAAACCGTCCCACCACAGCGTGGTGGCCGGTGCGCCGCCTGCCATCGCAGCAGGGGCGGCCGCGCCTTCGACCATGCCAACCACTTTGCTTTCGGCGGCATCATCCATAGCCCCGGCACGGCTGGCCCACAGGTTGGCCATGGCAATCTTGCCCTGCTGGAACTGCTGTTGCACATAGGTGCTGTCAGCCGTCAAATATTCAGGATCCATATAGGCCGCCAAGCTTTTGAGCATATTCAGCGTTTTCAGACCCATTTCGTTGTTCACATTGGGCGTGCCGTCGGCGTTCACAGCCTGACCGCCAAAGCCCATGAACATGTTGTTGACCTCTTCGCCAAGGTTCCAACCAACGCCCATGGTGGCGCCGAGCGGGTAATCGACCACGCCTGCAGCCTTGATCTTTTCGGAAGCGGCCAAAACCTCGTCATAGGTTGTGGGCACGGCGATCCCGAGATTGTCGAGGATGTCTTTGCGATACATCCAGTGCTGGGTGTTCACCATCATGGCAATCGCCATGATCTTTCCGTCAACTTTGATCAATTGGTTGGGCGCTAGGCCCGCACCATATTTGGCCACCAGATCATCCAGAGAGCGGATGGTTCCAGCGTTCATCAAGGGCGTGATCGACCCGTTTGACACACCGCCAATTTGATACAGCGACGGGTTGGCCGCAAAGGCCTCTGGCTGCTTTTTATCAAATTCCTGATCAAGTTCAGCCGTCAGATTGCCGCATTCGGCCATGGCGGTCGTGGCCGATTTCCAAGCCTCGAATGCCGCAGACAGCGATTTCAGCGGCACGGCATTTTCAAAGGCACAGGCCGCCATTGCGGTGGACCCCATCAAGGCGAATACCCCGGCGAGGGCAAGTTTGCGCAGATACATTTGCAGTCTCCCTGGTTGTCGGGGTTGAACCCCGTCGTTGTGAAAGGTCACGCCGACAGGCGCGCCCCGGTCTTGACGTTAAACAAGTGGCAGGCGGTGGTGGGGATAGCGATCGAAACGGGTTGCCCGATGTCGATGCGGTAGTCCTTGGGGGCTTTCACGGCGACCAACGCACCACCGGCGCGGACCGTGACCATGGTGCTATCCCCCAAGAGCTCCATAGAATAAACTGGTGCGGTGATGGCCCCGCTGTGGGCCGTCACCCGGGCATCTTCGGCGCGAAATCCAAGGGTGATCGGGCCATCGGGGGCGCCTAAGCCCCCAATACGGGTCGCGTCGGCGATAAAGGCCCCTGCTTCCATGCACCCATCCATCAGGTTCATCGCAGGGTTGCCGATAAAGCCCGCCACAAATGTATTGGCGGGGCGGTCGTAGATCTGGGTCGGCGTGCCGACCTGTTGCACTTGGCCAGCTCGCATCACCACCACACGGTCGGCCAAGGTCATGGCTTCGATCTGGTCGTGGGTGACATAGATTGTGGTGACCTTCAGCTCATGGCTAAGGTTCTTGATCTGAGCGCGGGTCGAGACGCGCAGCTTGGCATCCAAGTTCGACAGCGGTTCATCCATCAAGAAAACCGACGGCTGGCGCACAATCGCCCGCGCCAAGGCAACGCGCTGTCTTTGACCACCCGAAAGCTCTGAGGGTTTTCGCCCCATGAACGGACCCAGTTCAACCATATCGGCGGCGCGGCGCACGCGGTCTGCGTGTTCGCCTTCAGGCACTTTACGCACTTTCAGGGGGAAGCGTATGTTTTCAAAGACATTCATATTGGGATACAGCGCGTAAGACTGAAACACCATGGCGATGTCACGGTCTTTCGGGTCAAGGTCATTCACGCGCTTGCCGTCAATCAGGATGTCGCCCGCAGTCGCCTCTTCCAACCCCGCGATCATGCGCATTGTGGTTGTCTTGCCGCAACCCGAGGGGCCCAAGAACACCACGAACTCTTGATCGGCAATGGTCAGCGACATTTCGTCCACAGCGACAAAACCGCCCCAGCGTTTGGTCAGGCCGCGCAATTCTATCGACGCCATCCCTGCCCCCACACCGATTTTGCAAACCTATTCATTACTCCTTTACCCAGTCGTCGATTCGTGGCAAGTCTTTTTTGCATACGCTTGCAAAAAACATGAGGACCCCGCGATGACGCAGGACCGCGATACGACCCACAGCTTTTTGAACCGCGTGATCCGATGCGATGCAGGAGATTTGCTGGGAGTGTTAAAGCAGCATCTGACGCCAGACTGTGCTTTTCACCTTTCCCACCCCTTGGGTACATTGGTGGGTGTGCAAGCAGTTATCGACGGCTTCGTCCTGCCCCTTCGCCGCGCTTTGGCCCACGCCTATAGGCGGGATGAGCTTTTCATTGGTGGGCAAAACAGGCGGTCTAATGGCGGCGATTGGGTGGCGTCCATCACCCCTTATGTCGGCAACTTTGTGGCACCCTTTTTTGGAGTGCAGCCTTCCAACCACTTAGCCTTTCTGCGGGCGGGGGAGTTTTACCGCCTCAATCAAGGCAAAATTGCTGAAGCCCGCATCATCCTAGACCTGCCCGATCTGATGCGGCAGGCGGGGCAGATGCCGTTTCCATTTTCTTACGGGCTAGAAACCCTCTTCCCCGGCCCCGCCACCCATGACGGCGTTCTGCCACAGGCAGGCAAAGGCAGAGACAGCCTTGATGTGGTCGAAGGAATGCTGGGCGCGCTGCACAGTTTTGATCCCAAAACCTACTCTTCAGCCAAGCAAACCGGGCAGGGCGGTTATTGGCACGAGGATATGATGTGGTACGGCCCCGCCGGTATCGGTTCAAACTTCCGCTGGGAAGGGTTTGTCGCAGACCACCGCGAATCTTTTCTGCGCGCTTTTCCCGACCGCAAAGGCGGCAACCATTACTGCCGGATCGGCGATGGCAACTATGCGGCCGTGTCGGGCTGGCCATCGATGACCATGACCTTTCAGGGCGATTATCTGGGCGTTAAAGCAGACGGCCGCCCCCTGACCCTGCGCGTGATGGATTTCTACCGCTGTAGCGAGGGGAAGATCATCGAGAATTGGGTAATGCTGGATTACATGGACCTGATGGCGCAGATGGGAAAATCCCTTCCAACGCTAGAATCATAGAACCCGCCTCAAGCATTCCGTTCGGCGGTAGGGTCTTGCAACCGCAGATCATCTCCCGGCAAGACCAAGAGGCAGGCAGTTTTGGGAAGGCCGTTGCAAACCCAAGGTCTAACACCGTCCTGCGGTGCGAGAGGATTGGCTTTGCCTTTCGGCGACTGATCCTGCGCAAGATGGGGGTAATGCTCTGCTGCGGTGCGATGGTGGCATCCGGTTCGGCGAAAAACCAGTGCGCTTGCCATGGAGTGATCTTGACCAACGGCAACAGGCTTCCAAGGGCCGCCGCGAAGGGGGCGAGATAGGCCCCCGACGGCGCCCACATTCCCCGCGCCACTGGCCCAACCACCTGATCCGGCCCCCAAATCCCGCAGTGCAGGTGCCCAAGCATTGCGCCACGCCATCTGACGATGTCAACCGATCCAGACGGGAATTGGATGTGTTCACAGTTTTAGGGACGACGGCGGCGGATCAGCCTCTGGCAAGGCCCAACGCGGCTGGGCGCATCGCAACCCGGCCAGTTGCCATTAAAACGCCGCCCCTGCCCGCCCCAACAAGCATGCCAGACAGAGGCCTCTTTATGCGGCGTGCGCCGCGTCAGACTGAAGACGATTGAGGCTCATGGCCCGGCGACAGATCTGCTGAATTAAATGTTGATTGTCGACAGCGCTAATGTATACATTG
>CAXNKP010000229.1:0-4694 GCA_964202815.1 Stagnihabitans sp.
CCTTGTCTTCGCCCCCCCCCCGTTGACCATCCGCCCCCCACCCCCTACCTTCCCGCCACCGGATCCACGGCGTCTCCGGCCCCAATGACCCGCGCGCGCGAGAGAAGCCCATGCCCTTAGAAGACGCCAAATCCCAAGTTGACACCGCCTTCACCCGCACCAGCCAGCGCGGCTATGCGTTCGAGAATGCCTTTGGCGGGGCGACCTCATTCTTACGCCGCAGCTACACCAAGGACCTGATCGGTGTTGATCTGGCCATCACCGGCGTGCCCTTTGACCAAGCCGTTACCCACCGCGCGGGCACGCGTTTTGGCCCCCGCGCCATCCGTGAGGCGTCGACCTTGATGCCCTACGATCCCCCCACCGGTTGGCCCACCAACCCGCTGGAGGATTTGAACATCATCGACTACGGCGATCTGGCCTTTGACTATGCCAAGACCCAAGATTTCCCCCAGACCTTGACCGACCATATCCGTACCATCTTGGCTGCAGGGGCAGGGTCGATCACGCTAGGCGGCGATCATTTCATCACCTTCCCCATCCTGCGCGCCTATGCCGAACGCTTTGGCCCTTTGTCGCTGATCCACTTTGACGCACATTCTGACCTTTGGCCCGATGACGACTATGCCCGCATCGACCATGGCACGATGTTTTACAAGGCGGTGAAATCGGGGCTGGTTGACCCCAAGCGTTCCGTGCAGATCGGTATTCGCACCACGACCGAGGATTATCTGGGCGTCAACGTCATCACCGCGCGGGAGGTGCATGAAAAAGGCACCGCTTGGGCTGTGGCCAAGGCCAAGGACATTGTGGGCGATGCCAGCACCTACGTGACCTTTGACATTGACGCGCTTGATCCGGCCTTTGCACCGGGCACGGGCACGCCGGTTTGGGGGGGGCTTGCCTCATGGCAGGCGGCGGCGATGCTGCGCGATCTGGCGGGGATCAATATGGTGGGCGGTGATGTCGTCGAAGTTTCGCCCCCCTATGACACCACGGGGGCTACAGCGATAGCGGGGGCGCATGTGGCTTATGAGTTGGTGTGCCTGTATCATTGGGCGCGGACGCAAAGGGGATGATTTTGTCGTGGAAAACCCTCGTTTTGGCGGTGATTTTGGCGGGCGTGGTGCTGATGGCCTATATCCGCCTTGCGCCCAGCGACCCCAAGCATTGGCACATCGCGCTCGCAATCTCTGACCCTGTCGCCTTTGGTCCTTGTGCCGACCATATCGTGATTGTGCCCAAAGGCGCACGCGCCGGCTGCCTGCTGGCGCTGACCCCAGGCGAGGTGCTGGATAAGCTGGAATCAATAGCCCTGACCTCGCCCCGCACCCAGCACTTGGCAGGCAGCCCCGCCGAAGGGCGCATCACATGGACCTCGCGGTCTTTCCTGATGGGTTATCCCGACTACATCACGGCCGAAGTTTCCCAAACGCCGCAAGGCACCCGCCTTGATATTTTTGCGCGCCAACGCTTTGGTGAGGCGGATCTGGGCGTGAATGCAGCCCGTCTGAGGGACTGGCTGAGCCAAGTTTGAACTAAACTTTTGATAAATATTTTTTTGGAGCCAGATATGAATTCAATGATTTATATTCGTACCCATTACGTGAACCATACGATTGAAGAATTATTTGATCTTTGGTCGCAGGTTCTGCCGGGGCGCGTGCGACTGCTGATTGATGAAACTGCGGGCGTTCATGACGCGGGCATCATGCCCAAAGTGTCCTAGAGCCTTGATACTTTGGCGGCAATGGGTTTGCCAGACCTGCCAAAGGGCAAAGCGATGTGGCTTGCAGGCGACTATACGATGGCCGCCTTGGCACCGATCATGGAGCCTGACGAATTCGCGATCGTCGTCGAAAATGATGCTGTGCCTGTGTTGCATGATATTGAAGGTTGGCGCGACATAGTTTCACGGCTTGGCCAAGGAGACCTTGCGATCCATAACATCAACAGGCGCTATCCAAAGTGGCTTTGGCGCCTGAACCTTGACTCAATTTATGAAGAGGACGAAATCTGGGGGTGTCTCGTCGTTTTGATGGGATTCACGCGTGAGACAGCCAAGCGGTTGAGCGCCCGTCGCCGCGAAATCGCCCAAGAGCTGGGCTGTGGGCTCCACACGCAATGGCCACATGTCGAAGCCTTCGTGGTGACTGAGGCCAAGCGAATGGCGCTAAGGCTGGTGGATTTGGACCACTTGATCCCAGATTTGAAAGAAACGCTTACAGTGTTCGACCCCTATTGGTGGTACGCGCAGCCAAATGACATCGCACGCAACACCATTCTTCACCCCGTCAAGGCGGACCGCAGGGCCTTTCTTGGGGCTGTGCAAGGCATGATTGCTCGTAAGGTAAGGCTGCAAGATATTGCGATGCGTTTGGCACCAATCCTTCCCCTGTCTGAGGCAGAGCACATACATTTTGCGAGCCTCGTAAAAGAGCACCTTTCCTTAGGGTCGCTTGACCCACTCCTGACCGGCGCAGGGATAGGATCAATAAGCAATTGAGCACGGTGCGCGCAGGCTTACCCTTGACCAACCCACCGTTCCACGCCACACCGCCCCCATGGTGCCCTTAGACAAACTTGCCCAAATCACCCAACGCTTCGACTATGTCGAGGCGCGGTTGAATGCGGGTGGGGCTCCAGCCGATATTGCAGCGCTCAGCCGCGAATATTCCGACCTTGGGCCGGTGATTGGCGAAATCAACGCCTACCGCCAAGCGCTGGACGATCTGGCCGAGGCAGAATTGATGCTGGCCGATCCTGAAATGCGCGCCTTGGCCGAAGACGAACTGCCGCTTCTTAAAGCGCGCATTCCTGAAATGGAACAGGCGCTGCGCCTTGCCCTTTTGCCCAAAGATGCCGCCGACGCGCGACCCGCCATCCTAGAAATTCGCCCCGGCACCGGCGGTGACGAGGCCAGCCTGTTTGCCGCCGACCTGTTGCGCATGTACCAGCGCTATTGCGAGCGCATGGGCTGGAAGTTTGAAATCCTCGAAGAGCAGTTTTCCGACCTTGGTGGCATCAAAGAACTCACCGCCCATGTCCAAGGCGAAGGCGTCTTTGCACGGCTGAAATACGAATCCGGCGTACACCGCGTCCAGCGCGTGCCCACGACCGAGGCGGGCGGGCGCATCCACACCTCGGCCGCCACTGTGGCCGTTTTGCCCGAGGCGGAAGATGTCGATATCGACATCCCCGCCTCTGACATCCGTATCGACACCATGCGCTCTTCGGGGGCGGGCGGCCAACACGTCAATACCACCGATTCCGCTGTGCGCATCACCCATTTGCCAACCGGAATGATCGTGACCTCGTCCGAAAAGTCCCAACACCAAAACCGCGCCAATGCCATGGCCGTGCTGCGCGCGCGGCTGTACGAGCTAGAGCGCGAGCGGATATCGTCCGAGCGTTCCGCCGACCGCAAGGCGCAGATCGGCTCGGGTGACCGGTCAGAACGCATTCGCACCTATAACTTCCCCCAAGGTCGTATGACCGATCACCGCATCAACCTTACACTGTATTCGCTAGGCCAGATCATGGAAGGCAACCTGACCGACGTGATAGACGCCCTCACCGCCCATGACCACGCCGCCCGCTTGGCTGACGCGGAATGACCGCCACCCTGACGCTGCGCGATGCCATTGCTACCCTGCGTGCGGCAGGGATCGAAGATGCCCCGCGCGATGCCCGTCTGTTGCTGGCCAAAGCCATGGGGGTTCCCGCTGACCGTTTGACCTTGCACCTGCAAGACCCGCTTTCGGCGCAGGCCGCCCAAGCCTTTGCCGCCCTGATCGCGACCCGCAGCGCCCGCCAGCCCATGGCGCAGATTTTGGGCGAACGCCTGTTCTGGGGCCGCAGCTTTGAAGTGACGCGCGACACGCTGGACCCGCGCCCCGAAACCGAGGTGCTGGTGCAACAGGCCATCAAACAGCCCTTTGCCAATATGCTTGATCTTGGCACCGGATCGGGCTGCATTCTGATTTCGTGCCTTTTGGCCATGCCCATGGCCACGGGCCTTGGCGTTGATATCTCGGATGCGGCCTTGCGCGTGGCCGCCCGCAATGCCGCGCGCCACGGTGTGACGGGGGCCAGCTTTCTCGCCTCGGATTGGCTGCGTGGGGTGACGGGCAGCTTTGATCTGATCGTTTCGAACCCGCCCTATATTGCGCAGGCCGAAATGGCCGCCCTTGCCCCCGAAGTGCGCGATTGGGAACCGTCCCGCGCCCTCACCCCGGGTGGCGATGGTTTGGATGCCTACCGCCGCATCACCGCTGCTGCCCCCGCGCGGCTTATGGCAGGCGGGCGGATATTGCTGGAGATCGGGCCAACCCAAGCGGCTGTTGTGACAGCCTTGTTGGTGGCCCAAGGTTTGGAAGACACCCATATTCTGCACGACCTTGATGGCCGTGATAGGGTTGTTTGCGCGAGTAAACCGGCAAGCGAACCGCGTGATGGGTTGCTTTGCTAGAAGCTGGGCAAGATTTCTGCACTTTCTTCTTGCCCACTCGTCGCACCTATGGTTAGTGCGTTTCATGCAGACTGACGCGGAAGACCATTCTGGTCGCCACGAAGCCTGCGGATGCCCGCCTCTTGCTGATGGTACTGCTGGTCGTTTTGATCAAGGCGATGGGGCGCAGGACAAGTGGATCAAAGGACAACATGCGCTCTTCCAAGTCCCGTTCGCGTTCGAA
>CAXNKP010000230.1:0-4688 GCA_964202815.1 Stagnihabitans sp.
TGGCTCCACCATCCACGCTCCGGTGCAAGGCGGTACGGTCAAGACCATGCCCGCGTCGGTGTCTGGCACCAAGCTTTATAACCTTGGCACCGCCGTGGGCGTTTTGGCCGGTGACACATGGACGGCGATGCGGCTGGCCAAATCGGTTGCAAAGCTGGTCACATGGAACGTGCCCGCCGATCCCAACGCCGCAGACACAACCGCCTTGGCTGTTGCGGCACAGGCTTTGCTGAGCACGAGCGAAACGCCTTATGTGGCGGAAACCGTCGGTTCGCCCTCTGTTGGGTCGGGGCCGGGGGCGCTGGATGCGACATATTCACTGCCTTTCTTGGCCCATGCCACGATGGAGACCGTCAACTGCACCGCCAGTGTTACGGCCAATGCTTGCGAAATCTGGGCGCCAACCCAAGGCCAGCAGTTCATTCCGGGCCTTGCCGCCGCAATCACCGGCCTGCCCACTTCGGCCATCACGGTGCACAGCACGCTGATGGGTGGCGGTTTGGGGCGCACGTTTGAAAGTGACTATGTCGCAGAGGCCGTCAAACTGTCTAAACTCGCCAAGGTGCCGGTCAAGCTGATCTGGTCGCGCGAGGAAGATTTCAAGAACGATTACTACCGCCCTTCGGCCTTGATCCGGGTGCAGGCGGCGGTGACTTCAGGTGGAGAGATCACCGATCTGATCTATCGCAACGTCTCGCCATCCATAAATATTCAGCGTGGCACGCTACCGGCCAACAACCCCGAAGACACGGGGGCTGTGGCGGGTGCCGTGGGTCTGGCCTACAAGATCGGGGCGCGGCGGATTGAATATGTGCCGCTGGTGCCTTGCAATATTCGCTTAGGGTATTGGCGGTCGGTGGGTGAAAGCTACAACACCTTTGCGGTTGAAAGCGCCGTGGATGAATTGGCGCTTTTGGCAGGCAAGGATCCGCTCGCCTTCCGAAAGGCTCTTCTGGACGGCCAAGACGGCAACCCGCGCGCGGTGGGCGTGGTGAGCGCCCTTGAAACCCTGACGAATTGGAGCGTGCCCCCCGCCTCGGGCACGGCGCGCGGGATGGCATTCCTCAGCGGTTTTGGCAGTTACATTGCCATGGCGGCAGAGGTTGGCAGGTCTTCGGCGGGTGAGGTTGTCGTCAAGAAGATGTACTGCGCGATTGACTGCGGCATTGTCGTTAACCCGGACGGGGTGGAAACCCAGATCCAGAGCGGGATTGCGCATGGCATTTCAGCCACGATGTGGGGCGAGATGACGTTTGTCAAAGGTGTGCCGCAGGTGGGCAACTTTAACAAATATCGGATGCTAATGGTCACCGAAATGCCCGAGGTCGTGGTGAAAATCGTCACCAGCAGCGAAGCTCCGGGCGGCGTTGGAGAGACCGGCGTGCCTTGCGTGGCCCCCGCCATCACCAATGCCTGGGCCAATTTGACCCAGACCCGCCTGCGCTCCCTGCCGCTGTATCCGGGTGCGACGATGGACGACGATTGAGGTTTAGCGCGCCTTAAACCTCTCCAAACCGCGCCCCCACCCAAGGGGCGCGGTTTTTTTACCCGTTTCTTGGGCGACTTGATTAATGCAACGTAAGGGGTCAGTCGGGACACGGCGGGAAAAGTAAACGTGACCGCTGAGTGTGGAGGTGTAAGGGATGGTTTTGGTCTGCATTTTGGTCCACACAAATCGATACCCATGACCGGGTAAATTGGAATAAGTGTGTACTAACATATTCTTATCCCAGTTTCGAACTTGGAACCTTAGCCTGTCTTGGTGCCCGCGGCCGGACTTGAACCGGCACGGCCGTTCGGCCTAGAGATTTTAAGTCTCCTGTGTCTACCATTTCACCACGCGGGCGGCGCTGTCACACTATCCCAATGGCACGGGCGGGGTAAAGGCTTGGCGGACACCTTTTGCCACTTCGCAAGCCATCCGCCGCAACGCGGCATTGACTAACCCCGCGCGGCGCGGTTTGGTGCCGACCAGAGTTTGCGGGAGGATGCGATGAATAAGGAATACGCCAGTGCGTCAGCAGCACTGGAGGGGGTGTTGTTTGACGGCATGACCATCGCCAGCGGTGGTTTTGGTCTGTGTGGCATTCCCGAACTGCTGATTGCAGCGATCAAGGACGCGGGCACCAAAGACTTGACCGTGGCGTCCAACAACGCAGGCGTCGATGGCTTTGGCTTGGGCGTGCTGTTGGCAACCCGTCAGGTGAAAAAGATGATCTCGTCCTATGTGGGCGAAAACGCCGAATTCATGCGCCAGTATCTGAGCGGCGAGCTGGAGTTGGAATTCACCCCGCAGGGCACCTTGGCCGAGCGTCTGCGCGCGGGCGGTGCGGGGATACCGGGCTTTTACACCAAAACCGGTGTGGGCACCGTGATTGCCGAGGGCAAAGAGCACAAAGATTTCAACGGCCAGACCTTTATTCTGGAGCGTGGCATCTTGGCAGATCTATCGATTGTGAAGGCGTGGAAGGCTGATCCGTCCGGCAACTTGGTCTTTCGCAAAACCGCGCGCAACTTTAACCCGCCTGCGGCGACCGCTGGCAAAATCTGCGTGGCAGAGGTGGAAGAAATCGTGCCGTTGGGCAGCCTTGACCCCGACTTGATCCACCTGCCGGGCATCTATGTGCACCGCCTGATCAAAGGCCCGCACGAAAAGCGCATCGAAAACCGCACCACGCGCAAGAAGGAATCCGTTTAATGGCTGACGCGATAAAAGGCTGGGATCGCACCCAAATCGCCGCCCGCGCCGCTTTGGAACTGCGCGATGGCACCTATGTCAACCTTGGCATCGGCATTCCCACACTGGTGTCAAACTATATCCCCGCAGGGGTGAACGTGACCCTGCAGTCCGAAAACGGCATGCTTGGCATGGGCCCCTTTCCGCTTGAGGGCGACGAAGACCCCGATCTGATCAACGCCGGCAAGCAAACCATCACCGAACTGCCGCAAACCGCCTATTTCGATTCCGCCCAATCTTTCGCCATGATCCGCGGCGGCAAGATCGCCATGGCGATCTTGGGCGCGATGGAGGTCAGCGAAACCGGCGATCTGGCCAACTGGATGATCCCGGGCAAACTGGTCAAGGGCATGGGCGGAGCGATGGATCTGGTGGCGGGTGTGGGCCGTGTGGTGGTGGTGATGGACCACACCTCTAAACACGGCGAGTCCAAGGTGCTGCGCGATTGCACCTTGCCATTGACCGGCAAGGCCGTCGTCAACCGCATCATCACCAATCTTGGCGTGCTGGATGTGGTGGCGGGCGGGTTGAAGATTGTCGAATTGGCTGACGGCGTCAGCGAAGCCGATTTGCGCGCCGCAACCGAGGCGCGGATCGTAGGCTAAAGGCAAAGTGTTGACGGCAAAGGCTTTTTTCAGCCTGATTCGGAAGAAAAACGATCTTAGGCCAAGCTCTTGTCGGGCTTGGCCTTAATTTGGCCAAAATGAGGACCCAAGCATAGGCGATCAAGAACTCCCGATCAATTTAAGGGGTAACGATTATGAATTCACCATACTCCGACCTGCCATCCAGATCGTTCTGGCGGTCGGCAGTCACGGATCGGGCACCGACAGACCCGGGTGATCTTTATGAACCGAAGTTCAAGATCAACAATAGGGCGAAGATCGTGACGGCAGGATCCTGTTTTGCCCAGCATGTTGGCCGAACGTTGGCCATGGCGGGTTTCAATGTGATGGATGCCGAACCACCACCGAAGGGTTTCAGTGATACGGCCGCCCAATCCTTTGGCTACAAGCTATACTCGGCGCGATATTCCAACATCTACACGGTCCGCCAATTGTTGCAGATCTTGGATGAGGCGGAAGGCAAATTCCAGCCAGCTATCCCTGTGTGGGAAAAGGGCGGTCGATATTTCGATGCAATGCGCCCAAGCGTTGAGCCAGAGGGTCTGGAATCCGCGGAACTTGTGATGGAGCATCGCAAGCTGCACCTTGAAAAGGTTCTAAACGTTTTCAACGCCGCAGAGGTTTTCGTCTTCACCTTTGGCCTGACCGAAGCTTGGATCCATAAGGAAACCGGGACCGTGTATCCAACCGCTCCAGGAACCATTGCCGGAAACTTTGATTCAACGATCTTCAGTTTCAAGAACTACAGATTCGCAGAGATCTTGGGTGATTTTCAAAATTTTCGTGCGCGCATGGTCAATATAAACCCAAACATGCGATTTGTGATCACCACCTCGCCGGTTCCCCTGACGGCTACAGCATCTGGTCAACATGTTGAGGTTGCGAGTTGTTATTCAAAGTCAGTCCTGCGTGCCGTCTGCGGAACTTTGACCGAAAGCTTTAAGAATGTCGATTATTTCCCATCGTATGAGATCATAACATCGATCAACAACCGCGGGATCTATTTCGAAAACAACAAGCGTTCCGTTTCATCGGCAGGGGTCGATACTGCGATGGCACTTTTCATGAAAAAGCACGGTGCCCCGGCGCCTCTTGCGGATGCAGGCAGCCAAGGAAAAGCCGTTAACAAAAGCCGAGAGGTCGAAGAAACTGGAAGGTCGCCCGATGCCATCTGCGAGGAAGCATTATTGGATGCGTTTCGGAAATGACCAAGCTTAAGGTGACGATCATCGGTAATTCTCATGCGGCCACTTTGAAAAAGGCCCTGTCTCAGAACCCTGCCCTGAATGACGAATTTGACATTACATTTTTCGTTGTGGGGGGTC
>CAXNKP010000231.1:0-4682 GCA_964202815.1 Stagnihabitans sp.
TCCCTTCAGTCATCTACATTTCAAAGAGCATGAGAACAAAACATCTCAGGGCGCCAGTCTCCTAGCGTTTCCCGAACCGCCGTGCCTCCAGAATTTTCAACAACACCAAAGAACTTCCGCCCCCCGCCGCCGCTACCTCCCCGCATCCAACACCATCAAGCGTCGTCGTCGTTCCGGTGAGGCCGTATCTAGGCAAACTCACATATACCCGCAAGAGGAAAAAAGACCTCTCGTCGCATTTTCTTCGTAAAACCTGATTTTTCTGCAAAATCTTTGGGTTGGCGGAATTTTTACCAAGCGGTCAGGGGTTTTTGCGCAAGATAATTGCGCGCGTCTAGGGCTCGGGCGTGGGAATCGGGTTCAAGAAATCCGCTGCAAAGTGAAGCGGGCTATGCGCAGTACCAGAAGGACGAAAAGAATCGCCGCATAGATCAGAACTTCGGTAGTGTAGACCTTGCCGACCATCATAAAGTGCAACGCTGCCAGAATCGTCGCAGGATAGGCCAGCGTATGCAGGCGATTCCAGCCTTTAGGCCCTAGGGCCCGGATCGCCGCATTGTTCGACGTGACCGCCAGTGGCAAAAGCAAGACAAGAGACGACATCCCGACCACAATATACCAGCGCTTGACCAAGTCTGGCAGGATCTGCCCCCAGCGCAGGCCCATGTCGATTGTCAGCCAAGCGGCAAAATGCAGGCAAACGTAGGCAAAGGCCACCAAGCCCAATTGGCGGCGGAACCGCATCAGGTTAAGTCCCATCCAGCGCAGCGGGCTAATGCATAGCGTGGCGATCAAGAGGCGCAGGGCCCAAAGGCCCAGCCCCCATTCAATTGCCCGTACAGGATCAATGCCGATTTGCCCTGTGAGCGTTTCGTAAGTCATCCACAGGGCAGGCAGCATTCCCAGCATATAGACGACCCAAGTGGGCACGCGGCGCAGGAGGCTATTTAGCATCAGTAATCGGCCGCAAGATCCATGCCGGCATAAAGGCTGGCCACTTCATCGGCGTAGCCGTTGAACATCAGCGTATCTTGCCGCCCCGCCAGTATTCCGGCACCGATGCGCCGCTCGGAGGCTTGGCTCCACCTTGGGTGATCAACCTGCGGGTTCACGTTGGCGTAAAAGCCGTATTCCTGCGGCGCGATCTGGTTCCATGTACAGGGCGGCTGGGCATCCGTCAGCGTGATGCGCACGATCGCCTTAATATTCTTGAAGCCATATTTCCACGGCACCACCAACCGGATCGGGGCGCCGTTCTGGTTGGGCAGGGGTTGGCCGTAAAGGCCGGTGGCGATCAGCGTCAGGGGATGCATCGCCTCGTCCAAGCGTAGTCCTTCGACATAGGGCCAGTCCAGAGTCCCCATCTTTTGCCCCGGCATCTCTTCTGGCCGCAGAAGGGTTTCAAAGCCCACATATTTGGCCCCGGGCTGCACACCAAGCTTGTCCAACAGGGCGCTGAGTTGGAAGCCCTGCCACGGGATGATCATCGACCAAGCCTCAACGCAGCGGAAACGGTAAATGCGCTCTTCTATCGTCATCCCGCTGATCAGGTCGCCCAGATCATAGGTGCCGGGCTTGTCGACCATGCCGTCCACCTTCACGGTCCAAGGTTTGGTCTGAAGCATAGACGCATTGGCGGCGGGGTCTTCCTTGCCCAACCCGAATTCGTAGTAATTGTTGTAGCCCGATATTTCCTCAAGCGTGTTGGGGGCATCGTCAGTGGAATAGGGGCTTTTGCCCAAGGCCGGAGAGGCCAGCAGCACAGCCCCCCCCGCCATGATCTGGCGGCGGTTCAGGAACATCGAACGTGGTGTCACATCCGACCAACGCAAAGTGGGTTTATGGGTCATTTCAAGATCCTGTCTTTTTCAATGTGTAAGATGCAGCAAAAGCGCGAAAAGACAAAATCATCTTGTCTCACACCTGCGTCAGCAGACTGAAACAATCCGCAACCCAGATCAGTGCCGCGCTTTAAGGCCTGCGTCCTTTAACAACCATGTCAGAATGGGCATGGTAAGCAGCGTGCTGGCCACAGCCATCAGCAGCAGCGCCGTGAAACTCGCGGCCGAGAGGATGCCCTTTTCCAAAAGGATATTGGCAAAAATGATCATGATCAGCGCTTTGGTCTGCAGCAGCCAGCCGATGGCCCAAGTGTCCGTGCTCCGCCAGCCTAAGAGTCGGCCTGTGATATGAACGCCAATCAGCTTGCCCCCCACCGCTGCCACCAGCAAAACACCAGCTGCCACAAAAACCATAGGGCCGCCCAGATCCCAGTTGGTACGCAGACCTGTCGAGAGGAAAAAGACAGGCATCAAAGCCACCAGAACAGCCGCTTGGAAATCATCCACTTTTTTGTGGTCAAACCACCGTGCCTCGAGCACAGCGCCCGACAGGAAAGCGCCCACCATGAAATGCAGCCCCGACCAGTCGGCAATAAAGGCATTAGCGGCAAGCCAGATCAGCCCGACGTACCAACGATCCGCCTCGCGCAGTCGCGGAACAAGCCAGCGCATGCCAATAGCAGCGAGCGGGAACACCACAAAATAGCCCAGTTGCAAGCCCACACGGTGCCAATCCAGCAAGATCAGCGCCATAACGCCCCAGATGGCAACGTCATCCAAGCTGGCATAGCGCAAGATGCGCTGGCCCAAGGGTTCGCGCAGCAAGCCCAACTGGCCCAGAAACAACACCAAAATCGGCAACGCGGTGACGGCACATGCCATGCCAATTCCCAGGACCGTCTGCCAAACATGCCCCTTGTCGCCCACCCATCCGGGCGATTGCACCAAACCCCATGCGACCAAAGACCCCAACACCAAAGGCACCACCAAAGCAAAACCCGCCGCCAGCGTGGTGTCGCGCCGTTTGTTCCAAGCATCGGTCACGTCCAATTCAAGGCCCGCCACAAAAACAAACAGGATCACCGCCCATTGCGCAACGGCATTGATGCCAGAAATCACTTCAACTCGGAAAAGAGCGTGATACATGTCCGGCGACCATGCGCCCAAGACACCGGGGCCCAACAAGACGCCTGCGGTAATTTGCACGACGACCAAGGGCAAAATAACAGTGCCCCCCAGCACGCGCCAAACTGCCCACGGCAACGCAAAAATGACGAACATGGCCAAAAGCAAATTTTCGCTGATCGACATTTTTCAAATCACTCCAATTAACCGGTACGTTAGATGAAGTGCGCCAAGACTCAAAGCAGCCTAAGCGATTGCGCCTCTTTATTTCGTTTACTTTCTTGGAAAGTTTTTTGAACAAGACCTGCGGCAAGTCCTTTATGGTCAACGGGCATGATGCGGTCGCTGGCCCCAAATCGCTCCTGTTCTGCCTAGGTCCGCCAGTAGTGCACCACCGAATCGTCGAACTCGCAGCGAAAATGAAAAAGCCCACCCCATAGATAACGGGGCGGGCTTTCTCGTATTACATGGTCACATTACATCGGTGGCAGGATCACCGCGTCGATGACGTGGATCACGCCATTCGATGCTGCGATGTCGGCGGCCGAGATGACGGCACCATTTACCTTGGCACCACCCTCCAGCGTGATGGTCACTTCAGCGCCATTCACGGTCGCTGCCTTCAGACCTTCGCTCAGGTCGGTCGACATTACTTTGCCCGCAACCACGTGATAGGTCAAAATAGCGATCAGTTTGTCTTTGTTCTCAGGCTTCAGCAAGTCTTCGACAGTGCCTGCCGGCAAAGCGGCAAAGGCGGCGTCAGTCGGGGCGAAAACGGTGAAGGGGCCAGCGCCCTTCAGGGTTTCCACCAGACCGGCGGCGGTCAGGGCAGCGGCCAACGTGGTAAAGTTACCAGCGCCAATGGCGGTATCAACGATATCCATCTCCGCGGCAAAGGCCGGGGCAGACAGGAAAGAGGCGGCGACGGTCAGCGCTAGGAAAGTTCTGCGGATCATTTGATAAACTCCAAGATGGTTAGCCCTAGTAGGCACTACCAAGACGCAGGCTGAACCACATTGGTTCACTATAAAATTCGCGTGAGAGGGGCTTGAAAGTTTGCTGAAAGTTCCATCCCCCAAGTTTAACCCCTAAAATCACAAATGGTTGAACGTGCGTTATCAATCCGACAAAAATAGAGGGCACAGAGCCCCCTATTTTTTTTAGTGAACCACCGCATTGATCGGTCGCTCACGAGAGGATGGGACAATGCGGTCGCCAATGACCAACCCATCCATTCCTGCCGACACCACAACAGTGTTGCCATCCAACACATCCCCTGCCAGCAACATCTGTGCCAACTGGTCTTGCAGGTTGCGCTGGATCACCCGTTTCAACGGGCGCGCGCCGTAGACCGGATCATAGCCTTCTTCAGCCAGCCAAGCCTTCGCAGCACTGTCCAGTTCCAGCGTAATCTTGCGCCCAGCCAGACGCGCTTCGAGCTTGCGCAATTGGATCTCGACTATGGCCCCCATATCGGCGCGGGCCAGACGTTCGAAGATGATCGTCTCGTCCAGACGGTTCAGAAATTCAGGGCGGAAATGGGCGCGCACGGCGTCCATCACCTCGGCCCTTGCGCGGGTTGGGTCGGCCCCTTCGGGCAATTGGCTTAGGGCATAGGCCCCAAGGTTTGACGTGAGAATGATCAGGGTTTGCTTAAAGTCGACCGTGCGGCCCTGACCATCGGTCAGCACACCATCGTCCAGCACCTGAAGCAGC
>CAXNKP010000232.1:0-4681 GCA_964202815.1 Stagnihabitans sp.
CGGGCATCACTCTGGCTGAGGCACAGGTGGGAACACTTACCTCTGTCGCGGTCTTTCCGGGCAAACTGACCAAGGTCAAGAAAACCCTTGGTGGCTTTCCTGCCCCCAATACCGTGGCGGGCAATCTGATTTGGACTGGCCCCGAACAGGTCTTTGTTCTGGGCCCAGTCCCCGATTTGACAGATCTTGCCGCCGTCACCGACCAAAGCGGCGGTTGGGCTGCCCTGCGCCTGTCAGGCCCAATGGCCGCCGATGCCCTGATGCGCCTCTACCCCCTCGACCTGCGGGTCGCCCACTTCCCCAAAGACACCTGTGCCCGCGCCCCCTTGGGCCATATGCAATCCATCCTTATCGCCGAAGACACAGGCTTCTTGATTTTGATCTTCCGCTCGATGGCCCGCACCGCTTGGCACGAGATCGAAACCGCCCTGCACGCTTTGACGGCCCGCGCCACAGCCGCCCTTTAATCCGCCCCCCCTTTCATACTTGCACAAATATCCCACGGGGTGATGAGCGATCATAAATCCTCCAGTGGAGGGTTTGCGCGAAGAACGCCCGGCCCTTGGCCGATCTCGGGGGTGTGAAACCCCCGCGCGCTGGCCGCAAGCGCGGTGCTGGACAGATCGGCTCTGACACCCGATATATACCTCATGTCCTTACCCAGTGGTTTCTTAGATGAATTGCGCACCCGTCTGACCCTGTCGCAGGTTGTCGGGCGCAAAGTCACGTGGGATGCGCGCAAGTCCAACATGGCCAAGGGCGATTATTGGGCGCCCTGTCCCTTCCATCAAGAAAAGTCGCCCTCATTCCACGTCGATGATCGCAAGGGCTTTTACTATTGCTTTGGCTGCCACGCCAAAGGCGATGCGCTGACCTTTGTGAAGGAAACCGAAAACCTGCCGTTTATCGAGGCGGTTGCCCTTTTGGCGCGCGAAGCCGGCATGGCCATGCCCGAGCGCGACCCGCAAGAGGCCGCACGCGCAGATACCCGCAGCCAACTGACCGATGTCATGGAAGAGGCGGTCAAGTGGTTTCGCTTGCAGCTTAAAACTTCCGCCGCAGCCGAAGCGCGGGCCTATTTGGCCAAGCGCGGATTAAGCGAGGCGGCGCAAGACCGCTGGCACTTGGGTTATGCGCCTGACACAAGACAGGGCCTGTTTGTGGCCCTCACGCAAAAGGGCATCGCTGCCCAGCGGATCGTCGAGGCGGGCCTGTGCATCCAGCCCGAGGATGGCACCGCCCCCTATGACCGCTTTCGTGGCCGGATCATCTTTCCCATCCGCGACGGGCGGGGCAGGGCGATTTCGTTGGGCGGGCGGGCGATGGACCCGAACGCGCGGGCCAAGTACCTGAACGGCCCTGAAACGGCATTGTTTGACAAGGGCCGTAATCTTTTCAACATCGGCCCCGCGCGCGAAGCTGCGGGCAAGGGCCAGCCCTTGATCGTGGCCGAAGGCTATATGGATGTCATAGCCCTGTCTGAAGCAGGCTTTTCAGCCGCCGTGGCCCCCTTGGGCACGGCCATCACCGAGGACCAAGTGCGCCTGATGTGGCGGGTCTCGGATGAGCCGCTTATCGCGCTTGATGGCGACACGGCTGGCATCCGCGCCGCCCTGCGGCTGGTCGATCTGGCCCTGCCCCTTTTAGAGGCAGGAAAGGGCCTGCGCTTTGTCCTTTTGCCCGGCGGGCAAGACCCTGACGACCTGATCAAATCCCAAGGGGCGGCCGCGATGAAAGCGCTGTTGGATGGGGCCAAGCCTATGGTGAACCTGCTTTGGCAGCGCGAGACCGAGGGCAAGGTCTTTGATTCCCCCGAACGCAAGGCATCGCTTGACAAAACCTTGCGCGCGCTGGTTGCGCGTATCGCGGACCCGTCGATCCGCAGCCATTACACCGAAGAAATCCGCCGCCTGCGCGCCACGCTTTTTGGCCCCGCCGTCAAACCCTTTCGCCCCTGGACCCCGCGCTCAAAGGGCCAAAGGGTCGAGGTTGATGCCCAGCCCCTCTCCTCGACCCGTGCCTCGTCGCTTGTGCGCGGCGATGAGGCCACGGATGAGGCGCTGCGCGAGGCGGTTATCCTTGCCATCCTGATCGCACATCCCAGCCTGATCCGCCGTTTTGAATCTGATCTGGAACGGCTGGACCTGACAAGCGAAGGCCACCGCACCCTGCGCGCCGCCCTGCTGACGTCACCGCCCGATGGCCTGCGCGCAAACCTACAGGGCCTTGCCGCCCTTGACGATTTGATGGCGCGCCCCCATGTGCTGATCGCACCCCCGGTGCGCAATCAAAAGGACACAGACTTGGCCATGATGTGCTTGGCCGAGGAATTCGCCAAACTTGATGCCCGTCGCGGCGCGCGTCGTGAAGTGGCGGACGCCGTTGAAGATCTGACAGGCGTTGCAGATGAAGGGCTTACATGGCGTTTGGCCCAAGCAGCCTTAGCCCGTCACCGCGCCGATCACCCCAACCGCGACGACACAGCCGATCTGGGCGAAGACCGCAACGCCCTGTCAAACCACCTGCAAAGCCTGATTGATTCAAAAGTTTGGGAAAAGAAACGTCCCTAATACCCTGCAACTCCCCCGCGATTCCGAGTATCAGTCCCGAACTACGACTGATTCGTCCCTGATTCGCCCCCTGATTCGCATTCCTCATCGGAGTCCCCATGGCCCTCAAAGACAATGACGACGTGAAGCCCGAAGCCGAAGAGCAGGATGTCTCGCTTGACCTTAGTCAAGCTGCCGTCAAGCGCATGATCGCCGACGCCAAAGAACGCGGCTATCTGACCTATGATCAGCTGAATTCTGTTATGCCGCCCGAACAGGTATCGTCCGAGCAGATTGAAGACGTGATGTCGATGCTGTCGGAAATGGGCATCAACATCATCGAAAATGAAGAGGGCGAAGAGGCCGAGGCTGAGGGCGGCGAGTTGGTTGAAACCTCTGCCACGTCGCGCGAAGTGGCGGTTGTGGGTGCGACGGGTGAGGCGCTGGATCGCACCGATGACCCCGTTCGGATGTATCTGCGCGAAATGGGGTCGGTGGAACTTTTGTCGCGCGAAGGCGAAATTGCCATCGCCAAGCGGATCGAGGCTGGCCGCAACACGATGATTTCGGGCCTGTGTGAAAGCCCGCTGACCTTTCAGGCCATCATCATCTGGCGCGACGAACTTTTGACCGAAGACATTCTTTTGCGCGATGTGATCGACCTAGAGGCGACCTTTGGCCGCAGCCTGGAAGGTGAAGAAGGCATTGTTGGTGCGGAAATTGACGGGTTGGATATCGACGGCGTCTCTGCTGCCCCGCGCCGTGCTGCGGGCGACGAACCCGAACTTGATGCCGACGGCAATCCCCTGATGGGGGCTGTGGAAGACGATGAAGACGACGAGGACGGCGTGGCCATGTCTTTGGCTGCGATGGAGGCCGCGCTAAAGCCGCAAGTCTTGGAAACCCTTGACAAGATCGCGGACCACTACGGCAAGCTGGAAGAAATGCAAAACCTGCGCATGGACGCCGCCTTGACCGTCAAAACCCAGTTTTCGGCGGGGGATGAGGCCGCCTATCAACAGCTGCGATCCGAAATCGTGACGCGGGTCAACGAATTGCACCTGCACAACAACCGCATCGAAGCACTGATTGATCAGCTTTATGGCATCAACCGCAAGATCATGGTGATCAATTCCGGCATGGTGAAACTTGCCGACGCAGCCCGCATCAATCGGCGCGAGTTTATTGACGAATACCAAGGCTATGAATTGGATCCGACCTGGGTGGACCGCATGGCCGCAAAAGCGGGCCGCGGCTGGCAAGTCTTGATCGAAAAAAGCCGCTCTGCGATTGACGATCTGCGCGGCGAAATGGCGGAGGTCGGCAAATATGTCGGCGTCGATATTTCCGAATTCCGCCGCATTGTGAACCAAGTGCAAAAGGGCGAAAAAGAGGCGCGTCAGGCCAAAAAGGAAATGGTGGAAGCCAACCTGCGCCTGGTGATCTCGATTGCCAAGAAATACACCAACCGTGGTTTGCAATTCTTGGACCTGATCCAAGAGGGCAATATCGGCCTGATGAAAGCCGTCGATAAATTCGAATATCGCCGTGGCTACAAGTTTTCTACCTATGCGACATGGTGGATCCGTCAGGCCATCACACGCTCGATCGCCGATCAGGCCCGCACCATCCGCATTCCGGTGCATATGATCGAGACGATCAACAAACTGGTCCGCACGGGCCGGCAAATGCTGCACGAAATCGGGCGCGAACCTACGCCGGAAGAATTGGCCACCAAGTTGCAGATGCCCTTGGAAAAAGTGCGCAAGGTGATGAAAATCGCCAAAGAGCCGATTTCCTTGGAAACGCCGATTGGCGATGAAGAAGACAGCCAGCTTGTCGATTTCATCGAAGTTAAAATCGCGATCTTGCCACTGGATTCGGCCATTCAGGAAAACCTGAAAGAAACCACAACCCGCGTTCTGGCCAGCCTGACCCCGCGCGAAGAACGCGTGCTGCGCATGCGCTTTGGCATCGGCATGAACACCGACCACACGCTGGAAGAGGTGGGCCAACAGTTCAGCGTGACCCGCGAACGCATCCGCCAGATCGAGGCCAAGGCGCTGCGCAAGCTAAAGCACCCCAGCAGAAGCAGGAAGTTGCGCAGTTTCTTGGATCAGTGAATAAAGGGC
>CAXNKP010000233.1:0-4606 GCA_964202815.1 Stagnihabitans sp.
TGGGGGTGCTCATTTATCCGTCTCCACTTGCATGGCCCGTCCACGGCGGCGCAGCCAAGCGTTGCCCACCACAGCAAAGATGGTCAAAGCGCCGATGGCGAATTTGAACCAGTTGGAATCGATCTGGCTCATCACCATGCCGTTGTCGATGACGCGGATCAACGTGGCCCCGATCAACCCGCCGATGATCGACCCGACCCCCCCCATAAGCGAGGTGCCGCCGATCACCGCCGCAGCCACCGCCTGCAACTCCATCCCCTCGCCCAAGGCAGGCAGGAACGAATTCAAGCGCAACGATTGGATCATTCCAGCAAAGCCCGCCAGAACCGAGCAGATCATGAAACACACGATCTTCACCTTGCCGCTGGGAATGCCCATGGCCGCTGCGGCAGGCAAAAAGCCCCCCGTGGCGCGTACCCAGTTGCCAAAGTTGGTTTTGGCCAAAAGCAGGCTGATCAGCACCGCAATGCCCACAAACCACAAAACGGACGCACGCACCAACCCGCCGTCATCGACAAAGCCCGTAAAAATCCAGCTTGGCACTGCGCCGGGCTTGATGCGCGGTGGAAAGCCACCCGACACCACAACCGTCATAGACCGCGCCATAAACATCATCCCCAAGGTTGTGATGAACGAGGGGATATCAAACTTGATCGTGATCCAGCCATTCACAAAGCCGATAAAGGCGCACAGGGCCAAGCCCAAAAACACCGCCAACCAAAAGGGCACACCCGCCACCACCAGCACCGCCATGGTCATGGGCATCAATGCAAAGACCGATCCGACCGACAGGTCAAACTCACCACAGATCATCAGCAGGGTAACCCCCACCGCGACCAAAGCCGTTTCCGGCAAAAGACCCAAAACGCTGCGCATGTTGTCGATCGACAAAAAGAAAGCGCCAGACAGGATTTGGAACATCAAAATCAACAAAACCAACAGCAAGGTGCTGGCAAGCTCTGGCTTTTGCAAAGCGAGTTTAAACAGGCGCTTCATCCGTCAGGGTTCCTTTGGTTGAAAATAGGCTGGCGCAAAGATTATCCCTGCGCCAGCCAGGGTCAAAGAGTTAACGCAGGCCCTTTTCGGACAGGTCGCGCACAGCGGCCACATCCTTGGGGTATACCAGCGCTTCACCGGTGTTGATATCGACCGGTGACAGCCCAACTGTCTTGGACAGGTACACCATCATCACAGGCATGAAGCCCTGTTCATAGGGCTGCTGGTCAACTTCCACTTGGATGTAGCCCGAGTCCATCTCGTCCAGAACGATCGGAACCAAGTCGAAACCACCCAACAGAACTTTGCCCGGCTCGATGCCACGATCACGCAGAACGCCTGCGACGCCCGCATGCCAGAAGCCGGTGTCGAAATAGGCGTTGGTTTCAGGATGCGCGCTGAGATAAGCGCCAACGCGGTCGGCCACGACCGCCAGATCAAGACCCGAGTCGATCTTTTCATAGGTGATGGCGCGATCGGGATTGGCTTTGATCTGCTCGTCCAGGAAGTTGGTCACACCCAAAGCGCGGGTTTCAGACCAGTTCTGGCCGGGGCCTGAAACGCCGACCAGCACATGGATCGGGCCTTCAGCGGGCATATTGGCCCACTGGGCGCGGGCCAGACCATAGCCTGCCGGTTCAAAGCCTTGGCCAACAAAGGCTTGACGGGCGTTGCCGGCAGCCCCTTCCAGATCGTCCACGTTGGACGAGATCACCACCACACCCGCATCACGCGCGCGCTGGATCACATCGTCAAACGCCGTGTTGTCGATGATCGAGGTGATCAGCGCATCGGGCTGGCGGGCCAAAGCGGCTTCCATGTTGGCGACCTGCTCGGCGATCGAGCCGTCGGTTTGCACATAGACCATCTGGCAGGTGGCGCCGACCTTGGCGCAGGCATCCTCGTAGCCCTTCTGCACAGCCTGCCAGAAAGTGTTCGACGCGCCCGAGTGGACGGTGAACACGATGTCCAGCGGATCTTGGGCCATGGCGGCGGTAGAGACGGTCGACAAAAGTGCAGCGATGGCAAGTCCTTGAAGTTTCTTCATCTTATGCTCCTCCCATGAAGCAGGTTGCGGTCGGTTCAGACCGTGGTGGCATCGGACCGAAGTCGCGACGTGGTGAAGGCCCGGTCCAGATCGGGATGCAATTCCATCCCAAGACCTGCTCCGGGCGGAACAGTGATCATCCCGTCTTTGACCTCGGGCAAAGCCGTGACCAAATCGCGGTACCAAGTGCGATAAAAGGCGCGCACGCTTTCTTGCACCAAAGCATTGGGCGCGTTCAACGACAAATGCGTGCTGGCGCACAGCACCACAGGGCCGGTGCAATCATGCGGGGCTATGGGCAGATGCCACGCTTCCGCCATCGAGGCGATCTTTCGCGCCTCTGACAGCCCGCCGCACCAAGACAGATCCAGCATCACAACGCCCGCAGCGCCGGTTTCCAACAGATCACGAAAGCCCCAGCGTGTTGCAAGCGTTTCTGATGCCGAAATCGGCGCAGGCGACAGATCCGCATAGCGCTTCAGGCTGCCCAAAGAGTCCATCTTGATCGGGTCTTCGTGCCAAAAGGTCTGATAGGGTGTGAGGGCCTTGGCAATCTGCAAGGCAGGCAGCAGTTGCCACATCGAGTGGAACTCGACCATGATATCCATCTTGTCGCCCGCAGCGCGGCGAATTTTCTCAAACGGTTCCAAGGCTTTGCGCAGATCGGGGCCAGAGATATACTGGCCTCGCGTGGCTTCCGCCGCGCGGTCAAAGGGCCAGATTTTCATGGCCGTGATACCCTCTTCCAGCAACGAATGGGCAAGTTCATCGGCACGGTTCATAAACCCGTTCAGATCGTCATACAGCGGGCTGTCGCCAATACCGTAGTTGGCCGTCACTTGCCCCGTGGTTTTTTTGACATAATCGGTGCCCGCGCAGGTGTTATAGGTGCGAATTTCGCGGCGGGTAAAGCCGCCCAGAAGCTGGGCTATGGGCTGGCCCGTGGCCTTGCCGAACAGATCCCACAGCGCAATGTCAAAGGCCGAATTGCCCCGCATTTCCGCACCAGACGAGCGAAAGCCCAAATAGCCCACCAGATCGGCGGCAAGCCGGTCAATCTCTAAAGGATCGCGGCCAATCACGCGGGGGGCGATGTATTCATGTACATGCGCCTCTACAGTGGCCGCGCCAAAGAACGTCTCGCCCAAACCCACCAACCCCTGATCGGTGTGCACCTGCAGCCAGATCAGGTTGGGCCTTTCTGCCACGCGGACGGTTTCAAGGGCGGTGATCTTCACGACATCCCCGCCGTCAAAAGCGCGCGCACGCTTTCGTCAAAATGCAGGCCCATCAGATCCACAGCTTTAAGCGGATCACTCGCGGCCACCGCGCGTGCCATGTCGATATGGGTCTGCACCATCAATTCGCGTGCAGCTTGGGTGGGGCGGGTTTTCCAGCCCATGGGCCAAGTTTGCCGCGTAATTCCTTGAAAAGAACCAATCAACAGCGAATACACCGGATTGCGCGAGGCTTGGGCCAAGGCCGTGTGAAAGGCCAGATCATATTTCATAAGCTGGCAAGGGTCGCCCAGACAGGCGTGCATCTGGCCCGCAAGGCGCACAATCTCGGCGGCTTCTTCATCCGTCCGCCGGATGGCGGCGAGGGTGACAATCCGGGTTTCGATGGTGCGGCGCACGTCATAGATTTGGTGGATGTTGATCTGGTCGGTATGCACGCCGTGTTCGATCATCAGCGACATGGCCCCGTGGTCAATCTGCGCCACCGTGGCGCGCTTGCCCGTTGCCAGTTCAATGATCCGCATGGCAGCCAAGGAGCGAAAGGCCTCGCGCACCACGGTGCGCGAGACGTTCAACTCTTTGGACAGAAGGGCTTCTGATGGCAACTTGTCGCCCGGCATCAGATCGCGCTCGCGGATGTGCCGCGAGATAGCGCCAATGGCATCGCCCACCAGACTTGCGGTGTTGATCTGATCCAAACCCAATCCCCCAAACCTGTCAGACAGGTTTTGCTTGAAGTACGTTTAAAGGCCGCGCATCCTGCCTGTCAACGGATTCGTGAAGGGGCAGACATGGGCGTCGAATTGGTCCTGCAGGCCTGCGATATCGTGGGCGAAAGCGCGGTTTGGGATGACCGGCGTGGGCGTTTGGTATGGGTGGATATCATCGGGCGGCGGGTGCAGGCCTTTTACCCCGCCACAGGCGCGCATCAAGTTTGGCCCTTGCAGGGGCGGCCCACCTCTATCGGTTTGCGCGCCGATGGTGGGGCGATCTTGGGGATGGAGCGTGCGATTTGCCTATGGGATTGGCACGGCCAACCAAGTCCCGTGGCAAAGGTGGAACCTCACCTGCCCGCCAACCGCCTGAACGAGGGCGTGGTGGGGCCGGATGGCGCCTATTGGCTGGGCACGATGTTCAACAACATCCAAGACGATGACAGCCCGCGCGATATTCCCAAAGCTACGGGGAAGATCTATCGTTTCACCATGGCGGGCGGGGTGCAGGCTGTGTGTGACGATGCGTTTGGCATCACCAACACGCTGGCATTCCCCGACAAAACCCATCTGATCACCGCCGACACCTTGGCCAATACGATCTACCGCTA
>CAXNKP010000234.1:0-4606 GCA_964202815.1 Stagnihabitans sp.
TGGGATAGGCGGTCGGCGGTGGTGAGGCGGATATTCTCGATCCGGCAGCCAGTCTTCAGCGTATTCAAAAGGGTCGCGGTGCTCCATCGTCGCGCATACCATTGGCAATTGGCACAAATGGTGACCTCTGCGCTGCCGCGCATTGAAGAGGTCATCGAACCTCATCCGCCTGATCTGCCAATGTGGCTGCCGCATCATGCACAAGATCGGCGAAGACCACCGCGAGCGTCTGGACATCGTCGCTGCCCAGGTCCACGTCGTCGTCACCCTGCGCCCGAAATACACACCCAAGACCTGCTCCGGCGACGTGGCCGAGGCAAGTACGCCCTGCCGGTAAATCCGACAGGGCGCTGGGGTGGGGTAGTGGGTCACTTTTGCAAGCAGCGCCCATCCGGTTGGGTAGACCGAACAAGCCTGTCTTATGCTGATTCGGGTTAGAAAAGGGTTAACGACGGCGAAATTCTTCGCGCCCTAAAGCCCCTGAAAGGCGCAAAGGGCGTGCACCTCCATCCCCATGGCTTCTAGCTTTTTGCGCCCGCCCAGATCGGGCAGATCGACCACAAAGGCGCAGCCGATCACCTGCGCACCAAGGCGTTCGATCAGGCGTATCCCCGCCTCGGCCGTGCCGCCTGTGGCCAAAAGGTCATCGACCAGCAACACCTTTTCGCCCGGCGCCATCGCGTCGTCATGTACTTCTACCACCGCTTCGCCATATTCCAGCTTATAGGCCTGCGCGATCGTCTGGCCCGGCAGTTTGCCCTTCTTGCGGATCGGCACAAAGCCGGTGGAAAGCTGATGCGCCACAGCCCCGCCCAGAATAAATCCGCGCGCCTCAAGACCCGCCACCTTGTCTATGCGCATCCCGGCATAAGGGGCCAGCAACTGGTCAACACACATGCGAAACCCGCGCGGATCGGCAAAAAGCGTGGTGACATCGCGAAACAAGATCCCCTCATGCGGGAAATCCACGATGGTGCGGATATAGTCTTTGACAGTCTTTTTCATCATGGCCCCTGAAATGCGCAGAACATGGCTAGCATGACCCAAAGGCGCGCCACAAGCGCCGCGCGCGCCGCGAAAAGGGATCAAGCAGGTGATGGTCGCCCCCCAAAGCCCCGCAACCTTTCGAGAGGGCCCAAGCCAGAGTTTGGCCCAGATCGGCCGCCCGAACCGCCAGGGCGACGGCGATAAATGGCCCGATGCGGGCCTATGTGACCAACCGACGCCAAACTGATCAGATCTTCAGACAGGATTGCGGCTTTTGAACGCCAAAGGGGCGCAAGGTACAGGCGCGCGCGCTCTTGCGCCCTTCGTCAACTTCCGGCATCCCTTTGCCATGGGCGCATTCTTGAACGTTGATCTCTCGTTGACCGGACGGCGATGGTCGGGCCCCGCGCCACAAGCCGTGCGTTTGGCAGAGGCTATGGGGCAGATGACCCGCCTGCCTGCGGCCCTGTGTCAAACGCTGGTGCTGCGAGGTGTCAGCCCCGAGGGGGCGCAATCATACCTCGCTCCTGCGCTGCGCGACTTGCTGCCCGACCCCCTGTCGCTGCATGATATGGACCGGGCTGCTGCACGGGTGTTGCAGGCGGTCAATCAGCGTCAGCGCATCGCGATCTTTGCCGATTATGACGTTGACGGCGGCGCTTCAGCCGCCCTTGTGATCATCTGGCTGCGCCAGTTTGGGTTAACGCCCACGCTTTACATCCCTGACCGGATTGACGAAGGCTATGGGCCCAACGTGCCCGCCATGGCGACCCTCGGTGCCGCGCATGATCTGATCCTTTGCGTTGATTGTGGCACGCTCAGCCATGATCCCATCGCAGCTGCCGCCTGCGATGTCATCGTCCTTGACCACCACTTGGGCGGCGACACGCTGCCTGAGGCTTTCGCCGTGGTGAACCCCAACCGTCAGGATGAAAGCGGCGATCTGGCGCATCTATGTGCGGCTTCAGTCGTCTTTCTAACGCTGGTCGAGGCCAACCGTCGCCTGAAAGCGCTGGGCCAGCCCGGGCCCGACTTGATGGCCCTGCTAGACTTGGTGGCGCTGGCCACTGTGGCTGATGTTGCCCCGCTGATCGGGGTGAACCGGGCCTTTGTGCGGCAGGGCTTGAAAGTCATGGCGCGGCGCGAACGGGTCGGGCTGCGTGCCCTGGCAGATTCTGCGCGGTTGGATCAGGCGCCAACCGCCTATGCCTTAGGCTTTGTCTTGGGCCCTCGCATCAACGCGGGTGGCCGCATCGGCCAAGCCGATCTGGGCGCGCGCCTTCTGGCGACCGATCAAGAGGGCGAGGCCGCAGCCCTTGCCGCCCGCCTTGAAACCCTGAACTCCGAACGCCGTGAGATCGAGGCGCAGGTGCGCGAATTGGCCCTTGCCCAAGTCGAAGCGCATGGCCCCGACGGGGCGCTCGCTTGGGCTGCCGAAGACGGCTGGCACCCCGGCGTGGTGGGCATCGTCGCTGCCCGTGTGAAAGAGGCGGTGCATAAGCCTGCGGTGGTGATCGGATTTGAAGGCGATATCGGCAAAGGATCAGCCCGTTCCGTCACCGGGGTTGACCTTGGCTCTGCCATTCAGCGCCTTGCAGCCGAAGGGCTGATTGTGAAAGGAGGCGGGCATAAGATGGCGGCGGGACTGACGCTTACGCGCGCGCAACTGTTGCCCGCCATGCAACGGCTGGAGGCGCTGTTGGCCCGCCAAGGGGCCGGCACGCAAGACGCGAGAGATCTTGAGATCACAGCCCTTCTGATGCCCACCGCCGCCACAGTCGAACTGATAGAACAGATCGAACAAGCGGGACCCTTCGGCGCCTCCGCACCCGCGCCACGCTTTGTTTTTGCCGCCCAAACCGTCACCACCCGCCGCATGGGCACAGGCCATCTGCGGGTAACTTTTGGCGACAGTGCGGGCGCGCGGGTCGACGCGGTCTTGTTTAACGCCTTTGACACGCCGCTGGGCGAAGCCTTGGAAAATGCCGGCCACCGCCGCGTGCATCTGGCGGGGCGCTTGGAAATCAACCACTGGAACGGAAAGTCAAAACCACAGTTTCGACTGGAAGATGCCGCCTTTGCTTAAGGCGCAAATTTCCTCTTGCGCCTCCCGAAGACCTTGATTAGACAGCCTCTCACCGACAGTGGTCCGTTCGTCTATCGGTTAGGACACCTGGTTTTCAACCAGGTAAGAGGGGTTCGACTCCCCTACGGACTGCCACGTCGGGACAATCACGAATTATATATAATCGACGATCTTGCCTGGCTAAGGCAAGATTGTTCTAGTGGTTTTGTCCAGACAGACACTAGCTTGCCCCACCAAAAGCTCGTCTTTGCCCAACTGACTGGCAAAACGGGACACATCTTGCGTTGGGCCCCTGCCAAACCGTCAGAATTCAGTTGCAATCAGACAGTCTATTGGTCACGATGACGGTACTCTTTAGATAATGATTGCCTTTTTATCTTCATCTTTCGTTCAGAAAAGCATAGAAAATGGCCCAGATAGCGCTGTCGATCAGCTTTTTCGCCTCTGTCATCCTGACGATCCTTAGCAAGGTGCAGGGGCCCAAACGCGATGATCTGGGGGCGGTTCAATCCGTCCACGCGGCCCCAACATCGCGGTTTGGCGGGGTGGCGGTGACCTTGGGCCTTCTGGGCGCGGCGATTTTGGTTCCTGTGGTGCAAAACAAGCTGCTTTTAGAAATAGCCTTTTGCGCTTTACCGGTTTTTGTGGCGGGCTTGGCAGAGGATGCGGGTTGGGGCCTGGCCCCGCTATGGCGCTTGATGGCCACGATTTGCAGCAGTTTGCTTATGATTCTTGTCTTTGGTACGGTCATTTCGCGCCTTGGCTTTGCCCCCTTTGATGGCATCTTTGCCCAGCCTCTGCCCGCCCTTTTGTTGACAGCACTTGTGCTCACCGGCGTGTCACAGGCCTTCAACTTGCTGGACGGGTTGCATGGGCTGTGCGGATTTGCCTGCCTGATCACCGCTGGGGCTTTGGTCCTGATCGGGCAGAAAAGCGGTCAGGATCAAGCGGTTCAAGTTCTGTGGTGTGTCATGGCCGCCGTTGGTGGTTTTTTGTTGGTGAATTTCCCGCGCGGGTTCTTGTTTTTGGGCGATGCGGGGGCTTATGTGATCGGCTTTTTGCTGGCCTGCATTGCAGTCGAGATGTTGCATCTTCGGCCTGATCTGTCGCCTTGGTCCGTGGTATTGGTGTTTTTTTGGCCACTGGCGGACATGGTTTTTGCCGTGGCGCGCCGTTTGGCCCGGCGCAAGTCGCCCTTGCGCGCCGACAAGATGCACTTTCACCATGTTGTCCTGCGCAGTTTGGAAATTCTTGTTCTGGGCCAAAAAAGTGGCGAATTAGGTAATCCGCTGGCAACGATGATCCTAGTGCCAATGATGGCCGCGCCTGCGACCTTGGGCGTTTTGTTTTGGAATCAAAATGGGAAAGCCGGTGCCTTGGTCGGCTTGGCCGCAATCGTTTTCGTGCTGGCCTATGGCAGTCTTTTGGCCACAGCCAAGCGTCGAAGCCTTGGCCGATTCAGTCGTGAAGCCACCGGTTGGCGCAGGCATCCCTTAAAACAGAAAAGGAAGTTGGGTCGCTTTTCTTTGTAAT
>CAXNKP010000235.1:0-4543 GCA_964202815.1 Stagnihabitans sp.
AAAGAAGACTACGACCTGCTGCAGACGCGCTTGGGCGCAATGGAAGGCGACCTTCGGGCCGCCCTTTCGCGGGCTGACAGGTCAGAGGGCTTGGCCGAAGAACGCAAATCGGAAATTGACAGGCTAAATGGCGATTTATCAAAGTTGCGACTGCGGATCGAGGAAGGCCAGCGCGAACAAAAGGTGTTAATCGCGGCCCATTCCGGCCTAGAGGCGAAAGAAAAAAGCAGTCTGGACTTGGTCGCAACCAAGATCGCTGATCATCAAATCGCGTTAGAAGAAATCAAAAACCTTCGTGGACGGTTGGAAGAAGAACAAAAATCCCACCAAGCGTTAAAAGCCACGATTGCAAGCCTGCAAACCCAAATAGACGCCGACCGCACGGCCGCCGATGAAAAAATCGCTTTATTAAGTTCGGTACGCGAAGACATGCAGACGAAATTCAAGCAAATGGCGGATGAAGCGCTAAAAACCCAAGGCGACGCTTTCAGCAAGGTCAACATCGAAAAACTGGAAGCTACCCTGACACCGCTGAAAGAACATGTCGGGCATTTTGAAAAAGAACTGCGCGAAGTTCACCAAGAAACGGTGAAAGACCGCGAACGATTGAAGGCCGAGATCGTGCAATTAAGCAAACGGTCGGAAGAAATTTCGACCGAAGCGGTGAATTTGACACGCGCCCTGAAGGGTGATCATCAGCAACAAGGTGCTTGGGGCGAAATGATCCTAGAGACGATCCTGGAGCGTTCTGGGTTGAGAGAGGGCGAAGAATACGAAACTCAGGCCCACCGCATTGATGCTGATGGCGGGCGACTGAAACCTGACGTGGTGGTGCGCATTCCGGGCAACAAGACCTTGGTGGTCGATTCCAAAGTGTCACTGGTTGCCTATGCCGATGCGGTGAATTCGCAAGACCCCATATTTATCTCTGCCGCACGCAAGCGCCATGTGGCGTCAATTCGCAATCATATCAATGGATTGTTCGCAAAAGGTTATCAGCGCGCCGAAGGGTCTACGGTGGATTATGTCATCATGTTCATCCCGATCGAGGGCGCTTTGTCAGAGGCCCTGCGCGAGGATGGATCGCTGACCGAATATGCCCTTGACCGCCACATCACCATTGCAACGCCCACGACTTTGATGATGGCGCTGCGAACCGTTGCGCATGTCTGGTCGGTCGAACGGCGCAATTCAAATGCCGAACTGATCGCTAAGCGGGCGGGGTTGCTGTACGATAAAGTGGCGGGATTTGTTTTGAATATGGAGAAGGTGGGTAAAGGTCTTGGCAGCGCACAAACCGCTTACGAAGGGGCCATAGGGCAACTTTCGCGCGGTCCGGGCAACGTTCTGTCGCAAATCGGTACGCTCAAAACACTTGGCGCCAAGACGTCGAAAGAAATCGCCCTAGATTATGACACCGATACGATTTTGGCGATCGAACAACACGATATCGCCCCTGACGCTGCAGATCCGCCTCAGGGGCAAGAGTGACCGTCAGATATCCAGCGTGTTTTCGTTTTCCCATGTCGAGAAATGTGAGGCGTAGCTGTTCCACTCGCGCGCTTTCAGCTTGATAAACGCGTTCGAGAATTCTTCGCCCATCATGGCTTTCAACGTCTTGTCCTTGTCATATTCGCGCAAGGCATCTAGCAGGTTCAGCGGCAGTTTCGGGGCACCCTTCACAAGGTGGCCTTGCTGATACATGTCGATGTCATAGCGCTTGCCCGGATCGGCATTGGTGCGCACCCCGTCAAGGCCTGCGGCAATGATCACGGCTTGCAGCAGATAGGGGTTGGCCGCGCCATCGGGCAGGCGCAGTTCGAAGCGGCCGGGGCCGGGTACGCGCACCATATGGGTGCGGTTGTTGCCCGTCCACGTCACCGTGTTTGGGGCCCAGGTCGCACCTGATGACGTGCGCGGCGCGTTGATGCGTTTGTAGCTGTTCACCGTTGGGTTGCAGATCGCAGCCAAAGCTGAGGCGTGCTTCATGATCCCGCCCAGGAAGGTGCGGCCACGATCCGACAGCGACAGTTCTTTGGACGGATCCGAGAAGACGTTGGTCTTGCCGTCCAAACTCCACACCGAGATATGGGCATGGCAGCCCGACCCTGTCAGCCCTTTGAAGGGCTTGGGCATAAAGGTGGCGCGGTAACCGTGCTTTTCGGCAACCGATTTCATCATGAATTTGAAGAAACTGTGCTTGTCGGCGGTCTGCATTGCATCGTCGTATTTCCAGTTCATCTCGAACTGGCCAATCGCGTCTTCATGATCGTTTTGATAGGCTTCCCAGCCCAGTTCCAGCATGTAATCGCAGACCTCGGCGATCACGTCATAGCGGCGCATCACGGCTTGCTGGTCGTAGCAGGGCTTTTCGGCCGTATCATAGGGGTCGGAAATCTGCGTGCCTTCGGGGTTAAGCAGGAAAAACTCGGGCTCCACCCCGGTTTTGATGCGCAAACCCTCTTTGGCGGCTTCGCCGACCAGACGCTCCAGCACGTTGCGCGGCGCTTGGTCGACCAGTTTGCCTTCCATCATCGCACGGGCCGCAACCCATGCCACATCCTTTTTCCACGGCAACTGAATGGCCGAAGACGGATCTGGCACAGCCATCAGGTCGGGATGGGCGGGGGTCAGGTCAAGCCAAGTGGCAAAGCCTGCAAAGCCTGCGCCGTCGTCCACCATGTCGTTGATCGCCTGTGTCGGCACCAGTTTGGCGCGCTGACCACCGAACAAATCGGTGTAGGAGATCATGAAGTACTTAACACCGCGTTCTTTGGCCCAAGCGGCCAGATCCTTGGTCGGAGCGTGTGACATTATAGTCTCCCTGTTCGTTTCTTCTTAGAAGCCGCCGTTGCGGCCCGGAATCCAGTTGGTGCCTGCAAGGGGAACCCCGGCCATGGCAGCGCCTTCGATGGTCAGCGCGCACAGGTCTTCGGGTTCAAGGTTATGCAGGTGGTTTTTACCACAGGCGCGCGCAATCGTCTGCGCCTCTAGTGTCATGACTTTAAGGTAGTTTTTCAGGCGACGACCGCCCAGAACCGGGTCAAAGCGGCCAGACAGTTCGGGGTCTTGCGTGGTGATGCCGGCGGGGTCTTTGCCTTCGTGCCAGTCGTCATAAGCCCCTGCGGTGGTGCCAAGTTTGTTATACTCAGCCTCCAACGCTGGATCATTGTCGCCCAAGGCGATCAGGGCGGCCGTGCCGATGGCCACGGCATCCGCGCCCAAGGCCATGGCCTTTGCCACATCGGCACCGGTGCGGATACCACCCGAGACGATCAGTTGCACTTTGCGGTGCATCCCCAGATCTTGCAGCGCCTTCACGGCCAAGGGGATACAGGCCAAGATCGGCATGCCGACGTTTTCGATGAACACATCCTGCGTGGCCGCCGTGCCGCCCTGCATACCGTCCAGCACCACAACATCAGCGCCGGCCTTCACGGCCAAGGCTGTGTCGTAGTAGGGGCGCGCGCCGCCGATTTTGATGTAGATGGGCTTTTCCCAATTGGTGATCTCGCGAATTTCCAGAATTTTAATTTCCAGATCGTCCGGCCCTGTCCAGTCGGGGTGACGGCAGGCCGAGCGTTGGTCGATGCCCTTTGGCAGGTTGCGCATCGTGGCCACGCGGTCAGAAATTTTCTGCCCCAAAAGCATACCGCCGCCGCCGGGCTTGGCCCCTTGGCCCACCACAACCTCAATCGCGTCTGCGCGGCGCAGGTCGTCGGGGTTCATGCCGTAGCGCGAGGGCAAGTATTGATAGACCAGCGACTTGGAATGGCCGCGCTCTTCCTCGGTCATCCCGCCGTCGCCTGTCGTGGTCGAGGTGCCCGCCGCCGAAGCGCCACGGCCCAAGGCCTCTTTTGCGGGGCCAGACAGTGCGCCAAAGGACATGCCCGCGATGGTGATCGGAATGTCCAAATGGATCGGGTTCTTGGCAAAGCGGGTGCCCAGCCACACATCGGTGGCGCATTTTTCGCGGTAGCCTTCCAAAGGATAGCGCGAGATCGACGCGCCCAAGAACAGCAGGTCGTCGAAATGTGGCAAGCGGCGCTTGGACCCACCGCCGCGGATGTCATAGATCCCGGTGGCGGCCGCGCGGCGGATTTCTGCGTTCACGTCGTTGGAAAAGGTCCACGACATTTTGGGCGGGGTGTGGGGAACATCGCTCATCTCTGCCTCAGTACGCCGCGGCGTTGTCAATGTTAACGGTGTATAGCTTTCGGGCCGAGCCGTAGCGGCGGAATTGTTCCGGCTTGGCCTTATGGTCCGCTTCACCCCGGCGCAGCAGGTCTTCGACCATGGCGAAATGCTCGGGGCGCATTTCCTTTTCGATGCAATCAGCACCCAACGACTTGACCTTGCCGCGCACGAACAGGCGGGCTTCGTACAACGAATCGCCCAAAGCCTCGCCCGCGTCGCCCAAAACAACGACCGCGCCTGACTGCGCCATAAAGCACGACATATGGCCGATGTTGCCATGTACCACGATCTCGATGCCCTTCATCGAAATCCCGCACCGCGACGAGGCATTGCCCTTGATCACCAG
>CAXNKP010000236.1:0-4543 GCA_964202815.1 Stagnihabitans sp.
AAGGGCAAGTCGGCATTGCCTGCAGCCAAGGTCAGGGTGACCATGTCGCCCTCGGCCTTCATGTCGGTGATGCCTTTGACGATGCCTTGGGCGCCAGATTGCGCCTTGTCATCGGTGTGGCGCTTAAGTGTTGCCACCACGTCTTCGGCTGTCATGGTTGCACCGTTGTGATATTCCACACCCTTGCGGATCTTGAACATCCACTGGGTTGCATCGGCGTTCGACGATACTTCCTCGGCCACACGCAGGCCCAAAGTGCCGTTCAGTTCCACGTCGACCAAGGTTTCCCCCCAGGTCGAATTGATCATGAAGGGCACGTCCGATGCCGCCAAGGCTGGGTCCAGCGTGTTGGTGCTTTCGCCGCCCTGCATCCCTGCGCGCAGCAGGCCACCCTTGACGGGTGTGTCAGCAAAGGCTGCCGTTGACAGCATGGTCCCCGCCACAGCGGTCGAGACGCCCAAGGCGCCAGCACGGCCCACGAATTCGCGGCGGCTCATTTTCCCGGCCGAGGCCAGGCTTAGCAGGTGGTTCAGTTCACTGGACATGTCTTTCTCCCTATTTGGTTCCCGGTCGCCCGGAGCTTGTTGTTCTGGTCTGAATAAAACGCACTTCTTGGATTGCGCAAAGGATTATTTTTGCACCCTTAGCCCAACTTTCGTCACACAAACCGCCGCGCCACTTCGTCATCCCAAGCGCGTTCAAAGATGACCTCATCGCCCTGCCATGCCGTAAGGCGGGCTGTCATGCGCAGATGGGTGGCGGTACAGGTCATCTCGGCCTCGGCCCTCGTGCGCACGGCCCAATCGCCGCGGCTTAGGCGCTGCTCCCAGACATGGTGCGCGCGCGCTGATGTGGGATCGTCGGCCGCGATCTCCCAAAGCTCGTCAAGGCTTTCGCCGCTGATCAAGCCGTGGGTCAGGTTTTCGACATCGCCGCCGTCTTCGTGCACGATCAACCGATGGGTGCCTGACAAAAGATCCGTCTCGATCCGGCGCGCACTGCTGCCCGCCCGCACGACGCGGTGCGCCCAAGGCTGGGCCGTTTGTGCGTCAGGCGGCGCCCATTCTGTCGTTGATCCTTGATGTACGGGCAAGTCCAACTTGCCGCCCGTCAACGTCAAAACCCCCGCCTCTGGCGAGGGCCAGACAAAGGGCCAATAGGAGTTCGACAGCGCCAGACGCAGCCGATGCCCAGGCGCAACGCGGTAAGCCATTTGATCCAACGCAAAGGTCACAGCAACCGTTTGCCCCGGCACCAAAGGCTGCGGCGTGGCAGCCCCCGTCCTGTGACATAGGTTGAACATCCCATGCGCAATCCGAACCGAGGCGCCATCCGGCCCCACATCACACAACCGCGCCACGACAAAGCCCAAGGGTTTGTCGCTTGAGACAGTGATCGTCAGACGCGCCGCGCCCAGCAACTCCATCGGCGAGGCCAGCACATCGCCGTCAAAACACACTGAACCCGCATCCTCGGCGCGCTGATCGCCGGGCATTTCGGCATTCAACCCCATTGGAAAAAACTCGCCTGCATGCATCCCCAGATGCTGCGGGGTCGAGATTTGGCAAGAAATCACGCCCTCTTCATCTTGGCTTAAATACTCCACAGAAGGTCCGGGGTGTGTGAAACCCGCCGGCCTTTGGGCCGCTGGGCAAAGCCCGAAATTCTGCCGCTCCACCCGTGCCGAGGGCCAATCCTTCTCTGCCACCCAATGCCCCGCCCGATGTTTGGGGCTGGCGTTAGGCGCTTGGGAATGCAGCATATAGGCGCGGTAGGCCGGATCGTGTTCTGCGCCGTTGTTGATGTCTTTTAACCAGCGATCCCACCACCGCACAGCTTCTTGCAAAAAGCCCACGGCGGGGCCGGGAACGGCGGTGTGGGGATATTGATGCACCCAAGGCCCGACGATGCCTTTGGATCCGGGCAGATTTTCCACAATGGCCGCAACCGTGTTCATATAGCTATCTGCCCAGCCGCCCCAGATCAGGATCGGCACCTGCATACGGGCGTAATCCTCGCAGATCGATCCGTGTTGCCAATAGGCCCCGCGCTCTTGCAGCGCGGCCCAGTGCGGTGCCAGCCAAGGCTCCGCCTCCAGCCGTTCCAGCCACATCTCGCACCAATCGGGGCGCAGCATAGGGTCTGGCGGGCGAGAAGAGTAAGACAGCATCACCGCCCCCCAGCCAAAATTCTCGCCCAGCAAACATCCACCGCGATAGTGGATGTCGTCGGCAAAGCGATCTGTGGTCGAACAGACAGAAATCACCGCCTTCAGCGCGGGCGGTTGCAGAAAGGCCGTTTGCAGGCAATTAAACCCGCCCCAGCTTTTGCCCATCATCCCCACCTGCCCGCTGCACCAAGACTGCTTGGCCAGCCAAGCAATCACCTCAACCGCGTCAGACAGTTCTTGGGGCGTGTATTCATCCGTCATCAGCCCTTCGGAATCGCCATTGCCCCGCATATCGACGCGAATGCAGGCATAGCCATGGCCTGCGACATAGGGGTGCATCATCTCGTCACGGGGCAGGGTGCCATCGCGCTTGCGGTAGGGGATATATTCCAAAACGGCCGGAACCGGGGAGATGCCGGCATCCTTGGGCATCCAGACCCGTGCTGACAAGCGGCAGCCGTCTGAAAGCACGATCCCCATGTCAGGCTCTTCGACAATGGCGAACGGAAACTCTGTGCGAATGGTCATAAATGCCTCTCCAAGCTTGATCTATCAGGCGGCAGGATCAGGGCAAACCTGCATCCTGAAACGGCATTTGGCGGTGTGATTGCGACAAGGCAAAGGTGCCGGAGCAAAATATGCTCTTGCCCCAGCGCCAATCCCGCGCCACCCATAGGGCAGTTTGCAGCACGACGGGGACTGTTATGACCAAACCCAATATCTTGATCCTGATGGTCGACCAATTGACCGGCACGCTTTTCGCCGATGGCCCTGCGGCCTTTTTGCACGCGCCAAACCTGCGCGCACTTGCCGCGCGGTCGGTGCGGTTTGGCAATGCTTACACCGCTTCGCCCCTTTGTGCGCCGGCCCGTGCGGCCTTTATGTCGGGTGCCTTGCCGCGCCGCACAAGAGTATACGACAACGCGGCCGAGTTTGCCTCGGACATCCCAACCTATGCCCATCACCTGCGCCGCGCGGGCTATCAGACGGTTCTGTCTGGCAAGATGCATTTTGTCGGCCCCGACCAGTTGCACGGCTTTGAACAGCGCCTGACGACCGACATTTACCCCGCCGATTTCGGCTGGACGCCCGACTATCGCAAACCGGGCGAGCGGATTGACTGGTGGTATCACAACTTAGGCTCGGTCACTGGCGCGGGCGTGGCCGAGATCACCAACCAGTTGGAATATGACGACGATGTCGCCCATCACGCCGTACAAAAGATCTACGACCTGTCGCGTGGTCTTGATGCACGCCCGTGGAGCTTGACGGTGTCGTTCACCCATCCGCACGACCCTTTTGTGGCGCGCCGTAAATATTGGGACCTGTACGAAGGGGCCGCCGAACTGCACCCCCCCGCCCCTTTGCCCTATGAGGACATGGACCCGCATTCCCGCCGCCTGATGGACGCTTGCGATTGGCGCGGTCTGACGGTGACCGACGACCACATCCGCCGCGCGCGGCAGGGATATTTTGCCAATATCTCTTACGTCGATGACAAAATCGGTGAGATTTTGGCCGCCCTTGACGCCTCGCGGCAAGAGGCGATCGTCGTGTTTGTTTCGGACCACGGCGAGATGCTGGGCCGCAAGGGCCTATGGTTCAAGATGAATTTCTTCGAAGGGGCAGCGCGCGTGCCTTTGATGATTGCAGCCCCGGGTCTGGACGCGGGCCTGATTGATACGCCCGTGTCAACCATCGACTTGACGCCCACCTTGTGTGATCTGGCGGGGATTTCGATGGCCGAGGTGATGCCTTGGACGGACGGCGAAAGTTTGGTGCCCTTGGCCAAAGGCAAAATCCGCAGCACGCCGGTTGTGATGGAATATGCGGCGGAAGGGTCGATCACACCCATGGTCGCGCTGCGGCAAGGGGTGTGGAAATACATCCGCTGTCTGGCCGACCCCGACCAGTTGTTCGATCTGGCCAATGACCCACAGGAAGAGGTGAACTTGGCCACCGACCCCAGTGCTGCTGAGATCTTGGCCCATTTTCAGGCCGCAGCCAACGCGCGCTGGGATCTGCAAGCCTATGACGCCGAGGTGCGCGAAAGCCAAGCGCGCCGCTGGGTGGTTTACAACGCCTTGCGCAACGGCAGTTACTATCCGTGGGATTACCAACCCCTGCGCGCCGCATCAGAACGCTATATGCGCAACCACATGGACTTGAACATTCTGGAAGACAACAAACGCTTTCCGCGCGGGGGATAAAGTCGAATTTTCTGCGAAAATTCAGATGCACTGCTTATAGTCCAGCCAAGGCAAAAAGCGCCAAAATGTCCTATTAAGAACCGAATTTTCGCAGAAAATTCGTGACTCTGGGCTCTAAATCGCCCGCGCTGCGGCGTTCTGATCGATCAGATATTTTTGGCTC
>CAXNKP010000237.1:0-4542 GCA_964202815.1 Stagnihabitans sp.
GGAAATCAGTTGCTTCATCAGGCGGATTTGGTCGTCAGTATCCAGAATGGTGAAGTTCGACTTTAGCCCCACCAATTCCGCATGACGGCGCAGGATTTTGACCGACAGCGAATGAAACGTGCCCATCCACGCGATCCCCTCGGACGCCTCGCCCAGAATGCGGCCAATGCGCAACTTCATCTCGCGCGCGGCTTTGTTGGTGAAGGTCACCGACAAAATCTCATTCGGGCGCGCCTTGCCCATGGCCAGCAAATGCACGATCCGCGCGATCAGCGCCTTGGTCTTGCCCGTGCCAGCACCCGCCAGCATCAGCACCGGACCATCCAGCGCCTCAACAGCCTCGCGTTGGGCGGGGTTTAGATCATCAAGATAGGGCGCAGGCCGCGCCGAAAGAGCGCGGCGCGACAGGGGAATAGCCTCAAAAGGGTCTACAGACTCGCTCATGCGTCTGAGCGTAGCGTGAAAAGGCCGGAATGGAAAGCGTTGTTCCGCTTCTGTTCTGAAAGGCCCGCGCGAAAGGGTAGGCCAAGGGCAGTGCACCGCAAGGGGCGCTATTGGCCCAAACGGCCTTTGGGTGGGCCGCAGAGGCAATGGGCTTTGGCAAGCGTTTCCAAAGATCCAAGTCGCCCTTGTCTCACAGGCCTTGCGATATGCCCCGCAGCCTTAAGGCTTGCCCGCCTGCCGCGCAAGCGCGCATCGAATGCCCAGCCCCTGCCCCCTAAACCGAGGCGGGGTATTGTTCGCGCATGCCTTGGGTATAGCGGCCGAAAAGGCGGGCAAAGGTGACGATATCCTCCTGCGGCCATTGGGCGAAAAGCCTCAGGCTTCGCTGCCATTTGGCCTCCAAAAACGCCTCCATCAAGGCCCAGGCCGCATCGGTCGGCACCAGAACGGACCGGCGGCCATCTTCCTGGCTGACGCTGCGCTGCAACAGGCCGCGATCGACCAGATCGGCGGCGATCCGACTGGCGCGGGACGGGTCAAGCGCCAACTCCTCGGCCAAAAGACCCACCGTCGCCTCTGCAGGCGGGCGGGCATAGCCGCCACGAATGCGCAAAATGGCAGACAAGGCGTGAAACTGCGTGGGCTCTAGCCCTGCGTTCACCTCATCCATCAGGCTTTGCGGCACATCGCCTTTCATGACACGGCGCACATAGTGGAAATGGTCGGCGTCCAGCGTCAACAGCGCCTCGACGACATCAGCCTCATAGCCTTGGGCCTGTAGCCTGGCTTTGATGCGGTCATTGGGGTGAAAGGCGCGGACATGGGGCATGAGAGGGATTTGGGGCAGATAATTGCTTGTGTCAAGTATGTGACAAGGGCAATTCCATGCGATTGACATATAAATTGCCCTGCCCTAAGGCTGGCTCAGGTCCCATCGGAGAATCCCATGTCCCAAGCGCCCAGCGGTGCCCCTGCCCCGTCCGAGACAGGGTCTTTGCGCCTTGTCATCCTGTCTATCGGCCTTTTGCTGTTTCTGGCTTCGCTGGATCAAAGCATCGTCTCTACAGCGCTGCCCACGATTGTGGCCAGCCTGGGCGGGGTGGAGCATCTGTCATGGGTGGTGACGGCCTATATTCTGACCTCGACCATCGTGGCCCCGCTTTACGGCAAGCTTGGCGATTTGTACGGGCGGCGGAATACGATCTTTGTGTCGGTCGGTATCTTTATCTTTGGCTCGATCCTGTGCGGCGTTGCCAATTCGATGACCTTCCTGATCATCTCGCGCGCCATTCAAGGCTTGGGCGGCGGCGGGTTGTTTGTGCTGGCCTTGTCGGTGGTGGGTGATGCGGTGCCCCCGCGAGAAAGGGGCAAGATCCAAGGCGTCTTTGCTGCGGTGTTTTCGACCTCGTCGATCTTGGGGCCACTGGCGGGCGGGTGGTTGACAGAGCAGGCAAATTGGCACTGGATCTTCCTGATCAACGTGCCCTTGGGGCTGATCGCCTTGGTGGGTTTTGCCGTAAGCTTCAAGCCGCGCGGCGTGCGCGTCAGCCACAAGATCGACTGGTGGGGGGCCATAGCCCTGACTGTGGGGCTTGGCGCGCTGACCTTGCTGACCAGCCTTGGCGGGCGCAGTTTTGACTGGATCTCCGCCACCGCCTTGGCTTTGGCGGTGCTGACGGTGGTGGGGTTTGTGGCCTTTGTGCGCATAGAACGCCGTGTGGCAGAGCCGATCTTGCCCATGTCGCTGTTTAAACTCAACGTGTTCTGGGTTACCTCGATCTTGGGCTTTGTGGTGGGGGCGGGCCTTTTTGGGGCCATCACCTTCTTACCGCTGTACTTGCAAATCGCCGAAGGCGCGACCCCCACAGGATCGGGCTTGCAACTGATTCCCCTGACGCTGGGGATTGTCAGCGCCTCGACCTTGGCGGGGATGTATATGAGCAAGACGGGCAAGTACAAGATCTTGCCGATCTTGGGCACCGGTCTTTTCACGCTGGGCATGCTTAGCCTGACGCAACTGGCTGCCGGGACGGGCATAGTGCTGTTTAGCGCGCAACTGGTGCTGGTGGGGCTAGGCATGGGCTGCATCTTTCCGGTGCTGACAACTGCCGTGCAAAACGCCGTACCGCGCCAAACCTTGGGCACAGCCACGGCGGCGGGGGTCTTGTTACGGCAAAGCGGCGGGGCATTGGGGGTAGCGGCTTTTGGGGCGCTGTTCTCGGTCCGGCTGATCAGTGGTTTGGGGGATAAGGCGGCCGAACTCGGCGGCGGGGCGCAACTGGGGCCGCAGATGCTGGCGCAGCTATCGCCCGAGATGAAAACCCTTGTCGCTGAAGCCGTCATCAACGCCGTCCATCCGATCTATTGGATCGCCGCCGCCATGGGGGCTGTGGCCTTTGGCTTTGCCTTTTTGCTTGAGGAAGTTCCCTTGATCAACCGCGTCCCCCCAAAGGGCGAATAGCGCGTCAAACAGGCTTTTGGCCGGCCAAATCCAGCCAAAAGCGGCATACTTTCGCATACACAAAGCCCAGCCAGAAGAATTCGTTCGCCCAAGGCTTTCATTCGCCACATTCTTGACCAAAATCCTGCGATAGCCCCTTGCGCCGCACCGCAGCACCCCTAGGGTAGAGGGTCAATTCTGCGGCCCTCTCCGCAGGCACCAAGGGGCAATTATGACTGAGTTCAAGAAAATCCTGATCGCCAACCGCGGCGAAATTGCCATCCGGGTGATGCGCGCCGCCAATGAATTGGGCAAAAAGACCGTTTCCGTCTACGCCGAGGAAGACAAGCTGTCGCTGCACCGATTTAAGGCTGACGAGGCCTATCTGATCGGAGAGGGGCTGTCGCCCGTGGGGGCCTATCTGTCGATTGCCGAGATCATTCGCGTGGCCAAGGAATCGGGCGCGGATGCCATCCACCCGGGCTACGGACTTTTGTCGGAAAACCCCGATCTGGTGGATGCCTGCGATCAAAACGGCATCACCTTTATTGGGCCCAAGGCCGACACCATGCGCGCTTTGGGCGATAAGGCCAGCGCGCGGCGGGTGGCTATGGCCGCAGGCGTGCCGGTTATTCCTGCAACCGAAGTTTTGGGCAACGACTTTACCGCCATCAAGGCCGAGGCTGCGGCGGTGGGCTATCCTTTGATGCTCAAAGCCTCGTGGGGGGGCGGAGGGCGCGGGATGCGGCCGGTGCTCGGGCCCGACGAGTTAGAAACCAAAGTGCTGGAAGGCCGGCGCGAGGCGGAAGCCGCCTTTGGCAATGGCGAGGGCTATCTGGAAAAGATGATCCTGCGCGCGCGCCATGTCGAAGTGCAGATCCTGGGCGATAAACAAGGCGAGATTTACCACCTGTATGAACGCGACTGCACCGTCCAGCGGCGCAACCAAAAAGTCGTCGAACGCGCCCCCGCCCCCTATCTGACCGAAGCCCAACGCGCCGAGGTTTGCGATCTGGGCCGCCGCATCTGCGCCCATGTCGGTTATGAATGTGCGGGCACCGTTGAATTTCTGATGGATATGGACACGTCAAAGTTCTATTTCATCGAAGTGAACCCCCGCGTTCAGGTTGAACATACCGTCACCGAACAAGTCACGGGCATTGACATCGTTCAGGCCCAAATCCTGATTGCGGAAGGCAAGACGCTGGCCGAAGCCACCGGCGTGCCGTCCCAAGCCGAAGTGCGCCTGACCGGCCACGCCCTGCAATGCCGGGTAACCACCGAAGACCCGCAAAACAACTTCATCCCAGATTATGGCCGCCTTACGGCCTATCGGTCAGCCACGGGCAACGGCATCCGGCTTGATGGCGGCACGGCTTATGCCGGATCGGTCATCACGCGCTATTACGATTCGCTTTTGGTCAAAGTCACCGCTTGGGCGCAAACCCCGCAAGCCGCCATCACCCGCATGGACCGCGCCCTGTCGGAGTTTCGAATTCGCGGCGTGTCAACCAATATCGAATTCGTCATCAACCTGCTAAAGCACCCGACATTCTTGGATTATTCCTACACAACCAAGTTCATCGACACGACACCCGACCTGTTCACCTTCAAAAAACGCCAAGACCGCGCGACCAAGATTCTGACCTATATTGCCG
>CAXNKP010000238.1:0-4527 GCA_964202815.1 Stagnihabitans sp.
CACGGCAGACCGCACGGTCAGCACCTCAAAACTGTCATGCACGGCTTCGACATTGCGCGCCGCAATGGCAATCAGCGAGAACGAGACGACCGATCCCATCATCCAAGCCGCGGCCTTGGTCAGGCGGGCGTCAGCCACGGGGCGTGCCGTCAAGCGTGTCGGCGCGGCGCAGGGCTGGAAACATCCATGCCCAGGCGCCTGTCACAAACATCGTGCCAATGCCGCCGAAGGCCGCAGCCATCACGGGGCCAACAAAGCGCGACAGAACGCCGCTTTCGAACTCTCCCAATTCGTTGGAACCGGAAATGAACAGGCCAGACACCGCCGACACCCGCCCGCGCATATGGTCGGGGGTGATGATCTGGATCAGCGTTTGTCGGATGTTGACCGAAATCATATCCCCCGCCCCAAGGATCGCCAACGCCAGCAAAGACAGTGGCAGCGACCGCGAATAGGCAAAGACCACGGTTGATAGGCCAAAGGCTGCAACGCCCAGAAACATTTTGACCCCGGCTTTGCGTTTGATTGGGCGAAAGGTCAGATAAGCCGACATGGCCAAGCCACCCACCGCCGGACCCATGCGCAAAAGGGCATTGCCCATGGGTCCGACCTGCAAAATATCGGTGGCAAAGGCGGGCAGCAGGGCCGTTGCCCCACCCAACAGCACAGCGAAGAGGTCCAAGGATATGGCACCAAAAACCACCTTGTTTTGCCACACATAGGCCAAACCTTCGACCACAAGGGTGATCGGGTGCCCCGGTCGACGCTCGGGCGTGGTGTTGGCACGAATGGACACGATCAGGGCGATCCCGATCCCATAGGTCAGTGCGGCAACCCCGTAAGCCAAGGGGATCGAACCTGCTATCAGCAGGCCCCCGATAAAGGGGCCCACGATCACACCCATCATCCAGATCGTGGTGGAAAAGGAAATCGCAACGGGCATTTCGGCGCGCGTCACCAGCATGGGCACAAGGGCCGAGGCTGCGGGCGACAAAAACGCGCGGGCCGCACCAAAAAGGCCGGCGATCACAAAGATCGGCATCAGGCCCGGATCAGGTTGCAACGACAGCGCGGTGAGAGCCACCACACCCACAGCCTCGGCCACCAAGGCCCAGATAACAATCGCTTTACGGTTGTAGCGGTCTGCGGCATTGCCCGCAAAAAGCGTCAAGGCGAACATGGGCAAGAATTGGCACAGCCCCACCATGCCCACCATAAAAGCACTTTCCTCGATCGAGCGGGTGAGGCGGGCGATGTGATAGACCTGCCAAGCCAAAGTGATCGCCTCGATCTGAGTGCCAAATTGGATCGGGATCATGCCCAGAAAATAGCGCCGATAATCCTTGTGGCGGGACAAAAAAAGAAGGGGCGTGTCAGACATAAATCACCAAGCCATTGCGCGCGGACCATGGCGCTGGCCTGCCCTGCGCGCAAGGGGGAACTGGAGGGCTGCGTGCCAGTTAGACCTGTGCGCGATGTTTGGGCATTATGACAAACTTAGGGCAGGATCAGGACTTTGACATCATTTGGCAAAGGCGGCTGTGAGATGGCTAAGACGGCGTGATCTGGGGATCACAATTTCGCTGGGGCCAGAGGTAGAAATGTCGCACTGGGTAAGGCGCAGATCGGCTGTGCCGTAAAGTCTGATTGCCTTCATCTTGTCCTCCACTAAAGTACCAGCCCTAAGGTAAGCCGCCGCGTCAAGCGCCTTGAAGGTTTGGCTTGATTTCAGTGCAGCCATCCCCTATCGCAAGGCCATTCAATCGGCCAAGACGACATGATTTGGGACAGACACTTTATGAAAAGCAATTTTCCGCTTCACTCAGATGACCTCAAGGAATTCAACTTTCTGCATCTTCCGAGCGAGGGATTTGTATTTGTTGTGACCTACGGTCGGTCGGGATCAACGCTTCTGCAAAACCTGCTGAACGCCATTCCGGGCTATTGTATCCGCGGCGAGAATGGGAACGCAGCTTATCACCTTTGTCGTGTGATTGATGAACTACAGCGGCAAGATAACATCTGGATGCGCCGGGAACAGGCCATGGGCAAAGACAGCTTTGTGGGGGATTTGGGTAAGCCAACTGACCCGTGGTACGGGGCTGAGAACATCAACGTTGACCGCTTTGCCAAGTCGCTATTTAATGGGTTTTGCAAAGAAATTCTGATGATACCGCCCCAAATTCGCGTCGCCGGATTCAAGGAAATCCTTTACATCCATGACCTGACTTTTTTGCCGACCCAGTTGGAACTCATGCAGACCTACTTCCCCCGGGCGAAGATCATTTTTCTGACCCGCGACCATGCTCAGGTCGCAAATTCATCGTGGTGGCAAACACAAGATCGGGTGGCGTTGCTGGACCAGTTAAGCTGGGCAGACCGGGTTTTCAAAAACTACGCGCAAAGCCACGCAGATTGCTTTTGTTTGGACTATTCGGTCTACGCGGGTGGCCCGGCTGCCTTGGTGCCGTTGTTCGATTTTTTGGAAGAGACGATGGACTGGCATGTCGTGGCCGATATCTTGGATCACAAGTTGACCCACTGACCTGCGGCACGCGCCACCTAAGCGTGATCTACTCCAGTTCTATCGTCCCCGGCGGCTTTGAGGTGCAGTCGTAAAACACCCGATTTATGCCTTTGACCTCGTTGATAATCCGCGTCGCGGTCTCTCCTAGAAAGTCATGGGTGAAGGGGTAATAATCCGCCGTCATCCCGTCAACCGAGGTCACCGCCCGCAGGGCCAGCGCGTAATCATAGGTGCGCGCGTCGCCCATCACGCCAACCGTTTTCAGTGGCAAAATCGCGGCGAAGGCTTGCCAGATCTCGTCATAAAGCCCGTGTTTGCGGATTTGGTCGATATAGACGGCATCGGCGCGGCGCAGGATGTCAAGTTTTTCAGGCGTGATCTCTCCGGGGCAGCGGATGGCAAGGCCCGGGCCGGGGAAGGGGTGGCGGGCGATAAACGGGGCGGGCAGGCCCAATTCGCGGCCCAAGGCGCGAACCTCGTCTTTGAACAGCTCGCGCAGCGGTTCCACCAGTTTCAGCCCCATCTTTTCTGGCAAGCCGCCGACATTGTGGTGCGACTTGATGGTGACAGACGGCCCGCCGCTGAACGACACCGATTCGATCACATCGGGGTACAACGGACCCTGCGCCAGAAACTTTGCCCCGCCCACGGCATGGGCGTGCTTTTGGAAGACGTCGATGAACAGGCGGCCAATGGTTTTGCGTTTGATCTCTGGGTCAGACACGCCCTCCAAAGCGCCCAAAAACAGCGTGCTTTCGTCGGCATAGATCATAGGGATGTTGTAGGTGTCGCGAAACATGGAAACAACTTGCTCGGCCTCTCCCAACCGCAGCAGGCCGTGGTCGACAAAGACGCAGGTCAGCTGATCGCCTATCGCCTCATGGATCAGCACGGCGGCGACAGACGAATCCACCCCGCCTGACAGCCCACAAATCACCTTGGCATCGCCCACCTGCGCGCGGATTTTGGCGATGGCTTCGGCGCGGTAGGCCCCCATCGTCCAATCGCCCTTAAAGCCCGCCAGTTTCACGAAATTGGCGTAAAGCTGCGCGCCTTTGGGGGTGTGATGCACCTCGGGGTGAAATTGGACGGCGTAAAAGTGGCGATTTAAATCTGCCGTGATGGCAAAAGGCGCGTTGGGCGATGTGCCGTATACATCAAACCCCGGGGCGATGCGGCTGACATGGTCGCCGTGGCTCATCCAGACTTGCTCGTCGCCTTGGGTGAACCAGCCGTCCAGCAGATCAAGCTTATCAGCGGCGGGCGTTATATAGGCGCGGCCAAACTCTGCCGTACCATGCCCGCCTTCGACATGGCCGCCCAGCACATGCATCATCACCTGTTGGCCGTAGCAAATGCCCAAGATCGGTACGCCCAAATCAAACAAGCCCGCAGGCGGCATTGGCGCGCCGTCATTGTAAACTGAGGCTGGCCCGCCTGACAGGATCACCGCTTTGGGGGCAAAAGCGGCCAAAAACGCCCCGTCAATCTTATTGAACGGGTGGATTTCGCAATAAACATTCAACTCTCGCAAGCGGCGCGCAATGAGCTGCGTCACCTGAGAGCCAAAGTCGATGATCAACAGACGGTCATGCGCTTGGGTCATGCGCCCGATTAGCTTTTGGCACAGCCCCTTGCAAGGGGCGGTCTGCTTTTGGCCGTCCGATGCCTTCAAACAGGTCGTTTCCGATCTTCCCCCATGTCGGTTTTGGAGCGTAAGCGGCGCAAACATGGGCCCTTTGGCCCACCATTCCCGCCATACAGGGCCAAACCTTCCGGAGATGGATCATGAGCGATACAGGTGCAGGGCGCAGGGTGCGGGGCGGTGGTGGGGCCACACGGCGGGCCGAACGGACAGCGGTCAGCTTTGAAACGGCCAAGTTCATCGAACGCAATATCCCGAACTTCGAGATTCTGAACGAAGAAGCGCTGCAAATCATCGAATGGAACGCCGAAACCGTTCTGGAAGAGATTGGCGTGAATTTCGTCGAAAACCCCGC
>CAXNKP010000239.1:0-4510 GCA_964202815.1 Stagnihabitans sp.
CAGGTCGTAAAAAGTTCGCAGGCGGATGCGGCCCTGACGGTCGCGGCTGGCCTCGGCGGCGTTTTTGATCAGGTTCAAAAAGACCTGCATCAACTGGTCCGGGTCAACCCAAGTGGCGGGCAGCGAGGGGTCGTAATCTTCGACAATCAGCATATGGCTGGCATAGCCCATCAGGGCGGATCGGCGTGCACGGTCCAAAGCGTCATGAATGTTGACGGCCCGCGCCTCTGGCGGGCGCAGGTTGCCGAACTGCTCGACCTGTTCCAGAAGCTTGACGATACGGCGGGTTTCTTCGACGATCAGGTCCGTCATCTCGCGGTCTTCGGCCGACAGGTTCATCGACAACAACTGCGCCGCCCCCGATATGCCCGCCAGCGGGTTTTTGATCTCATGCGCCAGCATCTCGGCCATGCCTATAGCCGATTTCGCCGCAGCCGAGGTGTGACGCGCCCGCCCGATCCGATCGGCCATGACGCGGGGCGATATCAAAAGCAAAATCTGCGCCGGATCGGTTTGCAGCGGGGCCATTTGCAGCAGGCAATGGGGCAAGGTGCGCTCCAGCGTGGTCAGCGTTACATCGTTGATGTTGACATCCGACTGGTTGGCCCGCGCCCGCGCCAGCGCCGCATCCAAAGACACATCGGCTTTTAGCTTTTCGGTCAAGCTTTGGTGCAACAGGCTTTTGGAGGAAGCGTTCAAAAAGGTTTCAGCCGCAGGATTAGCCGCAACGATGGTGTTGTCGGCGTCAATCAGCAGGGCGGGCATGGGCAAAGAGGCCCAGATGGCGGTGAAAGGGGCTGCAGAGGTCATGCCGCTTGCCTTTCGCCACTTGTGAAGATCCGGTCAATCAGATGCAAAACTTGCGCGGGGCTTGGGGCCTGCAACAGGGCCTCGCGGTGCGCGCCCAAGCCTGCGGCTTGCAGATACCAGCCCAAATGCTTGCGCGCACAGCGCGCCCCCAGGTCCACACCGTAAAACCCCAGCATCGCCTGATAATGGCCACAAACCAGCGCCGCCAGATCCGCGCCCTGCGGCACTTTGGGTGCAGGCGTGCCATGCAAGGCATGGGCAATTTGCGCCAAAACCCAAGGGGCCCCCTGTGCGCCGCGCCCGATCATCACACCATCCGCCCCAGATTGGCGCAAAGCCTCGGTTGCTGTGGCTGCATCAACAATATCGCCATTGGCAATCACCGGGATCGAAACCGCCTCTTTCACCGCAGCAATCGCCGCCCAATTGGCGCTTCCTTTGTAAAGCTGGCAGCGGGTGCGGCCATGCAGCGTGACCATCGCAATTCCCGCCTGTTCGGCCCGCCCTGCCAGATCTGCGGCGTTCAGGCTGGCATCATCCCAGCCCAGCCGCGTTTTCAGCGTGACAGGCACATCCACCGCCCCCACCACCGCCTCGATCAGTTTCAGCGCAAGGTCAAGATCGCGCAGCAGCGCGGCCCCGCACGCGCCCGACGTCACCCGCTTGGTCGGGCAGCCCATGTTGATGTCGATGATCTTGGCCCCCTGCCCCGCCACAAAGCGCGCAGCTTCGGCCATCCAATAGGGGTCACGGCCCACCAGTTGCACGGCACTTGGCTGATCCAGCCCTGTGACATCCAGCGTGGCGCGGGCGCGCATTTCGGGGTGATCACGCATCACTTCGGCAGAGGCCACCATCTCTGACACCACCAAGCCCGCGCCAAAGCCCGCCACGACACGCCGCCAAGGCAGGTCGGTGATCCCGGCCATCGGGGCCAGAATGACGGGCGGGTTCAGGGTGATATGGGCTGGTGTCACGCGAACTCCTTTTGGTCATTTGCGTTACCTAGGGCGGTTCAGCGGAAATCTCAAAGAAAAGCCACGATTTTTTTGCCTTAATTTCGGGCAACGCTTAAATTATGGGCACACCTACTGGCGCACCAAGGATTTTTGCCAATAAAGGCGCAAGAAAAGCCGAAAATCCCCCCGCCTTGCCCGATTTCACCGCTCAGGTTCGAATTCCCTCTGGCCGCAGGATGGGCTATGTCGGGACAAAGGGTGGGAAAGATGTCAACAGCGGCGATCATCGTGGCGGCGGGGCGCGGCCTTCGGGCGGGCGGCGGGCTTCCCAAACAATGGCGCGATCTCGCGGGGCGGCCGGTTGTGGCGCATGCGCTGGCGGCTTTTGCTGGGATGACGCGGGTCTTGGTTATTCACCCCGACGACCGCATCATGGCCGAGGCTGTGGCGGGTGATGCGATGATTGTGCATGGCGGGGCCAGCCGTGCAGCCTCGGTGCGCGCCGCACTTGAGGCTTTGGCGGACGGTGGTGTCACCAAAGTGCTGATCCATGACGCCGCCCGCCCCACCGTGTCGCCGGCCCTGATCGCCCGCGTGCTGCACGCCCTTGATCACGCCCAAGGGGCCGCCCCTGCCCTTCCCGTGACCGATGCGCTGTGGACAGGGGCCGATGGCCGCGTGACAGGTACCCGCGACCGCAGCGGCCTTTTTCGCGCCCAAACGCCGCAAGGCTTTGCTTTCGCCGCCATCCTTACCGCCCACCGCGCCCATCGCGGCGATGCGGCGGATGATGTCGAAGTGGCCCGTGCCGCAGGGCTTGACGTGGTCATGGTGGCGGGGGAAGAGGCCAACCAGAAACTAACCTTCCCCGAAGATTTCGCCCGCGCCGAACAGGCCCTTAAACACGTAGGAGCACGCATGGATATTCGGATGGGTAATGGCTTTGATGTCCATGCTTTTTGCGCGGGCAACGGGGTTTGGCTGTGTGGCATTAAGGTGCCGCATGGCAAGGCCCTGCTTGGCCATTCTGACGCTGATGTCGGCATGCATGCGCTGACGGATGCGATTTATGGTGCCCTGGCAGCTGGCGATATCGGCCAGCACTTCCCCCCGTCTGATCCGCAATGGAAAGGCGCTGACAGCCGTATTTTCCTGACCCATGCGGCAGAACTGGCCCGCGCACGCGGCTTTTCGATCACAAGTGCGGATGTGACGCTGATCTGCGAGCGGCCCAAGATTGGCCCCCATGCCCCCGCCATGCGGCAGGCGTTGGCATCGATCATGGGAATTGATGTGGATCGGGTCAGCGTCAAAGCCACCACATCCGAACACCTTGGCTTTACGGGCCGCGAAGAGGGTATAGCGGCCCTTGCCAGTGCTGTTTTGGTGGCCCTGTGACGCGGCTTTTGGTGATCTTTTTTGGCGTTGGCTTGCTGCGCCCTGCGCCGGGCACTTGGGGGTCGGCGGTGGCGCTGCTCCTTGGCATGGGGATTTTGCAGGGTGCGGGCTTTCCGGCATTGGTTTTGGCAACGGTGCTGGTCACCGCTTTGGGCTTTTGGGCCTGCGCTGCCGAGCTTCAGCCGGGCGAAGACCCCTGTGAAGTGGTGATTGACGAGGTGGCGGGCCAATGGCTTGCGCTGCTTTTCACCGCCGCAGCCTTTTGGATGCGCGGCCATAGCGCGATCGGGTTTTGGACCAGCGGGCATGTGGGTTGGCTGCCGTGGCCTGCTTGGGTGTTTCCCTTTGTCCTTTTCCGGCTGTTTGACATCTGGAAACCCTGGATCATCGGCCGCGCCGACCGCCGCACAGATGCCGCGGGGGTGATGCTGGATGACCTGTGGGCCGGGGTATTCGCCGGAATAGCCACGGTGATCTTGGCGGTTCTTTATCACGCGGTGGTGCTGATGTGACCGATGTTGCCGAAATCTTGCGCGCGGCGCGCCATTGGGGGCTGCGGATTGCCACGGCCGAAAGCTGCACCGGCGGCATGGTTGCCGTTGCACTGACCGATATGGCCGGATCTTCGGATGTGTTTGACTGCGGCTTTGTCACCTATTCCAACGCGTCCAAAGTGGCGATGCTGGGGGTAAACCCGCAAACCCTGACCGATCACGGCGCTGTCAGCGAACCTGTGGCGCAAGAAATGGCCGAGGGGGCTTTGACGCGGTCCGGCGCTGGCCTCGCCGTGGCCATTACGGGCATCGCAGGCCCTGGCGGGTCAGAGTTCAAGCCTGAAGGTCGGGTGTGTTTTGGCCTTGCCCGTCATGGCAAAGCTACGCAAGTCCACACGGTAGATTTCGGCCCGCTTGGCCGAGATATCGTACGCTTGTCAGCAAGGGACCATGCTTTGGCGCTGCTGCTCAAGGCGCAGCAATAATCCACTTGGTGCCCCATTCGGGGCAAGTAGAGGCGATTGACGCCCATAATTCAGGCATCTTAAGGAATGTGCGAAAAAAAGGCAGCTTTTAAGGCGCCTGCCGCTTTAACGACCACGCAAAGCACGGCAGGCAACGCCGGTACTTGCCAAAGACCTGCCCCGCAGACCTGCCACGGAGAGCTTGCGATGAATGCCGCCGATACCGCCTTTATCCTGATGTCCACCGCCTTGGTGCTGTTCATGACGCTGCCGGGATTGGCAATGTTTTACGGCGGGCTGGTGCGGGCGCGCAATGTGCTGTCAGTCTTTACCCATTGCTTTGCTATTGCGGCGGTGGTCTCGGTGCTTTGGCTGGCTGTCGGCT
>CAXNKP010000240.1:0-4481 GCA_964202815.1 Stagnihabitans sp.
GCATAGTAGGTTTGGGGATACATCAGGCGTCCAGATCGACCCAGACGGGCACATGGTCAGAGGGCCTGTCGCGCCCGCGCACCGCTTTGTCGATGCCACAGCCTTGCAACAGATCGGCTGCTTGGGGTGACAAAAGCAGATGGTCGATGCGGATGCCGTTGTTACGCTCCCACGCGCCGGCTTGGAAATCCCAAAATGTATAGGTGCCGGGGGCAGGGTTTTGGGCGCGGATGGCATCGGTGAGGCCCAGATTTAACAACCGCTGATAGGCCGCACGCGAGGCGGGCAGATAAAGCGCATCGGTCAGCCAATTTTGCGGGTTGGCAGCATCTTCGGCCTGCGGGATGATGTTGTAATCGCCGCACAGGACCAAGGGCTGCTCGTCGCCCAAAAGGGTGCGGGTGCGGGTCAGCATCCTGTCCATCCAGGCCAGTTTGTACTCATATTTCGGGCCGGGGGTCGGGTTGCCGTTGGGCAGGTAAAGGCCGCAAACCCGCACGGGGCGCTTGGGCCCCATCACGGTGGCCTCGATCCAGCGGGCCTGCTCGTCGCCGTCATCCCCTGGCAGGCGGCGGGTGACATCTTCAAGCGGCAGTTTGGACAGGATCGCCACCCCGTTGAAGGCCTTCATGCCGTGGGTTTCGACATGGTATCCCAAGGCTTCAAAGGGTTCGCGGGGGAAGGCCTCGTCCACCGATTTGATCTCTTGCAGGCAGGCGACATCTGGCTGGGCCTCGGCCAGCCAATCGAGCAGGGCTTGGGTGCGGGCTTTGATGCCGTTGATGTTGAATGTGGCGATTTTCATGCGCGATGCTCCTGTCCGCGCCTTGGTAGCCTGTCAGTCGGGCGCTGTCACCCCTTTGGGATGGTGGTTCACGGTTACGAGACTTTGGCGGCGCGCAGCCAAAGGGCGTCAAGCTGGTCGATTTCGGCAACATCGAACCGGTGCGCCTCCTCCCAGTAGCGGCCTGAGGGCACTTGGTAGCCAAGGGCGGATTCACGGGCCAAGGCAGCTTTGGTTAGGCTTTCGTCAAACGGGGCAGGGCGGATTTGCGCCAACTGCGCTTGGTTGGCGCGGGGAAAGACAAGGCGCGATGGGCCAGTGGACAGGTTGACCACGGTGCAGCCTTGGCGGGCCGCCAAGATCATCAGACGGGCAGATTTGGCTTCTAGGCTGCGCAGGGTGATGTCGGGGCGCAAAGGGTCGGCGGTGCCTATGCCGTAAAAGTGGGTTTGACCTGAGGCCGGATAGTGCATATCGCAGCCGAACACCGCCAAAACATCCGGCTTGAGGGCGGCGAGCATCCAATAGGCCGTGGTAAAAGCCATGGTTCCGCCGGCATAGACAAAGCCGCCGTATAGGTTCTGGGTGGGCACAAAATCTTCTTGCAAGATCAGGCGTTGGTTGGGCTGTGGGGTAGGGCGCTTATCTTCGGGAAAATCCCACGGGCAGCACAGATCGTCCCAATCGTCGCGGATGCGCCACGCGTTGTTGATGGTCACGATATGGTCAAACGGCGTGCGTGGCCAAGCGCGAGCGTCCAGCGCATTGGGGGCAGAGCCAAGCATAAGAGCGATGCGCATCAAACCTCCGGTATTCAAAGACGGAAGTTAGGGCAAAATTAGGCAGGGGCGAGGGATCAGAGCGAGAAAGATGTGCCGCAGCCGCAAGAAGATTGCGCGTTGGGGTTTTGGATGACAAAGCGCGCGCCGATAAGCTCGGCCGAGAAATCAATCACAGCGTTGGAAAGAAACGGCAGCGAGACCTGATCGACCAGCACACGTTGGCCGTTTTTTTCCAAGATGAGGTCGTCGGTTGCCGGGTCGTCAAGCTTGATGTCATATTGAAAGCCAGAACAGCCTCCTCCATCGACGGCCACGCGCAGGGCCTTGGCCTGGCCTGTGAGGGCGGCAATTTCAGCCAAGCGGTCAAAGGCGCGGTCGGTGACGCGGGGCGGAAGGGTGAGGGTCATGCGGATCTCCTTAAAGGGTGAAGATAGGGGTAAGGGGAGCGGGGTTCAAGGCGAAAGGCGGGGCAAGAATTTTCGACGAACAATCGATTCTGATCTGGTGTTACGATTTTTCTGCGAAAAATCGGTTTTCCGGCGGGCGGATTTGGCAATGGGCAGGGGGGATGGGGCTGGATTGGGACGGTGGGGCTTGTATAAGGGGCAAAACCCTTGTGAGGTCTGATGCTTGCGCCTTTTGCCTGTCACCCTGACCAATCGCGGGGACGCTTGCAGGACGAGCGGCTTTCGTCGTTTCGCTCTGCCTTTCAGCGCGACCGTGACCGGATCATCCATTCCAGCGCCTTTCGCCGGTTGAAACACAAGACCCAAGTCTTTGTCGAACACGAAGGCGATTACTACCGCACCCGCCTGACCCACACGATCGAAGTGGCGCAAGTGGCGCGCACCCTTGCGGGGGCCTTGGGCCTGAACACTGATCTGGCCGAGGCAATAGCCCTTGCGCATGATCTGGGCCATACGCCCTTTGGCCATACCGGCGAAGACGCGATGGAGCGGTTGATGGCCCCCTATGGCGGCTTTGATCACAATGCCCAAGCCTTGCGCATCGTCACCCGGCTGGAACGTCACTATGCCGATTTTGACGGGCTCAACCTGACATGGGAGACTTTGGAAGGCATCGCCAAGCACAACGGCCCCCTGCGCGGCCCTTATGCCGATGAAAAGCACGCAGGCCCCTTGCCCTATGCCTTGGCCGAGGTGAATGCGGCTTGGGATCTGGAACTGGACACCCACGCCAGTGCCGAGGCGCAGGTGGCGGCAATTGCAGATGATATCGCCTATTCGCATCACGATTTGCACGATGGTTTGCGGTCGGGCTTGTTTAACGAGGCGGATCTTGTGCATCTGCCGGTCACTGGCCCGGCCTTTGCCGAGGTTGACCGGCTTTATCCTGGGCTTGAAAAGATGCGCCGCCGGCATGAAGCGCTGCGCCGGGTTTTTGGGCTGATGGTGGAAGACGTTATCGCCGTGGCGCAAAACCGCCTTGCCGCAGCCCAGCCAAGCAGCGTGCAGGACATCCGCCATTTGGGGACCACCGTGATTCGCTTTTCCAAGCCTTTGTATCAAGAGCTTAAGGCCGTCCGCTCGTTTCTCTTCACGCGGCTTTACCGTGCGCCCTCGGTCATGGTGGAGCGGGCGCGGGTCAGTCGGGTGATCGACGGGCTGTTTCCCTTGTTCATGGATGCACCGGGTCTGCTTCCGGCGGAATGGCAGGCCGATCTGGGGGCGGCGCAAGGAGAAACCGCATTGGCGCGCTGTGTGTGTGATTATGTGGCAGGGATGACTGACCGCTTCGCCTTGGCCGAGGGGGATCGCCTGATGGGGGCAGGGTTTGGGGCAAGCCCTGTGTGACCCTGCGCAGCGGGCCTTTTACCGCTTTTGGAGGGCCATAAGCCAAAGTCCCCCCAAGACCAACGCGAAAAGCATGTTCCAAGACGCCATGGACAGGCCCAGCATCTGCCAAGCCACCTCATCGCATTTGATGACAGGGGCGGCCTGTATCAGGGCCAGCAAATCCTTGGCTGAGATATGCGCAATAGAGCCAGAGGTGCAAGTGCTGGGGCCTGGCCACCAATCGCGTTCAACGCCCGTGTGGTAGGCGCCAATCGCCGCGGTTGTCAGCGCGGCCGCAGCCCCAGCAAGGGCCAAAAGACGCCCCAGCAACGGCGCGCGCACGATCAAGGCCAAGGCACCCAATCCCAAAGCCGCAAAATGCGGGTAGCGTTGCAGCCAGCACAGATGGCACGGCGCCAATCCCCCCAGATATTCAAATGCATAGGCCGAGGCGAGGGCCAAGAAAGACCCGCCCGTCGCCAAGGCCAAAACCAAGCGGTGCGTCAGTTTCTTAGCCATAAAACTTCACCGCTAACACGACCAGCACCGCAAGGATCACACTCAAGGCCACCAGCGCCATGCGCTTGGCCAAGGCCTCGGCCAAGGGGGCGCCGTAGCGCTGCAGCGCCCAGCCAAGCAAAAAGAACTTGCCGCCGCGTGCCACCACGGCTGCCAAGATGAAAAGCCACAGGTTGAACCCGACGGCCCCTGCCAGAATGGTCACCACTTTCATCGGTGGCAGATGGGTGGCGCCCGATGTCAGCAGCAACACCAGGATCATCGCGGTGCCGGTTTGCGCTTTGAGGGCCTCAAATGCAGGCATGGCGTGCCAGAAGATCAACAGCGGTGCGGCGATTAGGTCGAACAGAAACTGGCCAATCATCCAACCGAAGATCCCGCCCAAAACTGAGGCGATCGTGGCAATGGTGGCAAGGCGCAAGGACCTGTCGGGCTTGCTCAAACACATGGGCACCATGATCACTTCGGCCGGCACCGGAAAGATCGAGCTTTCCAGAAAAGCCACGACGGCCAGCACGCCTTGGGCCTGAGGCGTTTGCGCGGCTTTTTGCAGGCGTTGGGTCAGGCTGTGCAGCATGGGCGGCCTTGGCGTTGGGGCAG
>CAXNKP010000241.1:0-4439 GCA_964202815.1 Stagnihabitans sp.
TGGCGAAACCGAAGCGCAGCGCGATGCGGGCGAGACTTTGGCCCTGTGTCGCAGCCAGTTGCACGGGTCGATCCCTGCGGGGGCGACATCTGCCAAACTGGTGATCGCCTATGAACCTGTCTGGGCCATCGGCACCGGCCGCACCCCCACCTTAGAGCAAATCGGAGACGTGCACGCCTTTTTGCGCGCCGAACTGGTGAAAGCCTTGGGCGAAGACGGGCACGGCGTGCGTATTCTTTACGGCGGGTCGGTCAAGCCGTCCAACGCCGCCGAGATTTTTGCCGTCAAAGATGTCGACGGGGCTTTGGTCGGCGGGGCCAGCCTAAAGGCCGATGATTTCGGGGCGATTGTGGCGGCCCTTTGCGCCGCTTGACCCTGCCCGCTTGTCGCCCTTGGAACAGTCAAACCGCAGGCCGGCGGTGTAAGTAGGGGTATGAGCACCCCATCCCTGCCCCCCACCCGCCTGTGGACTGCGCATTTGATTTGCGTGCTGGCGATGGTGACTTGGTCCTCGGGCCTTCCGGCGAACACCTTTTTGATGCCCACGCTGCACCCGATGGCCTTAGCGGCGGCGCGGATGATCTTGGCGGCGGCGGTGCTGATGCCGTTCTGGCTGTGGCTGGATGGCTGGCAAGCCGTGCGCCGCGCCGATTGGAAGATGGGCATTGCCGTGGGTAGTTTTGTGGGCTTGGGCAGTCTGTTGGTGATTGGCGGGCAATCGCTGACCGATGCGGTGACAGTGGCTGTGATTTCTGCCGCCTTGCCCGTGATTGGTGTGGTTGTCGAAATTGTGCTGGATGGGCGCAAAATCACCCTGCCGTTGGTCTTGGGCTTTGGACTGGCGCTGTGTGGCGGGGTTGTGGCCTTGGGCACGGGCATCAGAGGCATCAGTTTTGGCTTCGGCGCACTGCTTTGCGTGCTGTCGACCTTCTTTTACACGCTAGGGTCGCGCTGGACGATCACCGCTTTGCCGGGCCTGTCGTCCTTAGGCCAAACCACCATCACCTTGGTCGGCGGCGCTGTCGCCATGACCATCGTTTTTCTGGCGACTGTGCCCTTTGGCTTGGCCCAAGGCCCCAATATGGCCGCCATGGGCGGGCGCGAATGGGCGGCGTTGTTGATCTTTGTCATGGGGTCTTTGACGCTGAGCCAAGTGTTCTGGGTGATCGGCGTGCGCCGCTTGGGCATTGCGATGGCCGCCTTGCACATCAACGCCACACCGTTTTATGTGATGCTGATGGCGGTGATGCTTGGCGGGGCGTGGAACTGGTGGCAAGCCGCAGGGGCTGCGCTGGTGGGCTTTGGCGTGATCGTCGCCCAAGGATTGCCAAAGAAAGCTGCCTGATGCGCCCCTTCACCCAATCGCCGACCGACCCCGCCTTTGTACAAGACCCCTATCCCTTTTATGAGATGGCCCGCAAAGCAGGCCCGTTCTTTCATTGGACAGATTACAACCTGACCTGCACGGGCAGTGCCGCCGCATGCAGCGCCATCTTTCGCGACAGGCGTTTTGGCCGCGAAAGCCCGCATCCTTTGCCCATTCCCAATCACCTGCGCCCCTTTTATGCCGTCGAATCGCATTCGATGCTGGAACTGGAAGCCCCGCGCCACACCCGCTTGCGCAATCTGGTGCTGCGCGCCTTCACCTCGCGCCGGATTGAGGCGTTGGGGCCCCAGATCACCCAGTTGTCGCATCAATTGATCGACGCCTTTCCCAAAGGCCCGTTTGATCTTCTGACTCATTTCGGCCAAAAACTGCCCGTCATCCTGATCGCCCGCCTGCTAGGCGTGCCCGAAGAGATGGCGCCGGATCTGCTACGTTGGTCCAACGCCATGGTCGGCATGTATATGGCCGGCCGCGACCGTGCCCGCGAAGACCGCGCCGTGGCCGCGACAGAGGCCTTCGTGGCATTCCTGCGCGGCTATGTTGATGAACGCCGCGCCAAGCCTGCCGATGATCTGATCACCCACTTGATCGCCGCCGAAGAGGATGGCCAGCGCCTGACCACCGACGAGCTGATCGCCACCTGCATTCTGCTTTTGAACGCAGGCCACGAGGCGACCGTTCACACGATTGGGAACGGCGTAAAACTGATGCTGGAAACGGGCACACAAAGCGCTGTGGCCAATCCTGACCCCTTGGTCGAAGAGGTCCTGCGCTTTGATCCCGCCCTGCATATGTTCACCCGCTGGGCCTATACCGAGGTCGAGGTGATGGGCCACACCTTCCAGCGCGGCGATCAGGTGGGCCTTTTGCTGGCCATGGCCAACCGCGATGGGGGCGTTTGGGACAACCCGCAGCGCTTTGACCCAACCCGCAGCATCAAGCCCCACGCAAGCTTTGGCGCAGGCGTGCATTTTTGCGTGGGTGCGCCCTTGGCACGGCTGGAATTGCGGCTGGCCCTGCCGATCCTGTTTGACCGCCGCCCCGATCTGGCTTTGGCCGAAGTGCCCCGCTACGCCGATGTCTACCATTTTCACGGGCTGCAACGGCTGATGGTGGTTTAACGCAAAAGGCCGGGGTTTCCCCCGGCCTTTGTGTAGATTTGACCCGTTTAGATCAGGCCTGAACCATCTTTGCCACTTCGGCGGCAAAATCTTCTTTCTCTTTTTCGATCCCTTCGCCGACCGACACGCGCGCATAGCCCGTGATCGCAACGCCAGCATCCTTGGCGGCCTGCTCAACCGTCACATCGGGATTGATCACAAACTGCTGACCCAGCAGCGTATTTTCCGCCAAGAAGCGCTTCATACGGCCCGGGATGATGTTGTTGTGGATCACAGCATCGGGCTTTGGCTTGGCCGAAGACGCGTTTTCTTCCAGCGCCTTGGCGGTTTGCACGGCCAATTCGCGTTCCAGCACCACCGGATCCAACGAGGCTTCCGATAAGGCCAAGGGCGAGGTGGCGGCAATATGCATGGCAAACTGCTTGCCAATCACCAGCGCCGCGTCTGACGGGCCGGTCAAAGCGACCAGAACGCCGATTTTTCCCATACCATCGGCTGCGGCATTGTGGACGTAAGACACCACAGTGTCACCTTCCAGAACGTGCATCCGGCGCAAGGTCATGTTCTCGCCGATCCGCGCGATGGCGGCGTTGATCACGGTTTCCACCGCCTCGCCGTTCAGATGCGCGGCTTTCAGAGCCTCGATCGAGGTACCGGTTTGCAAGGCAACCTTGGTCACTTCACGCACCAGCGACTGGAAGTCAGGGTTCTTGGCAACAAAGTCGGTTTCCGAGTTGATCTCGACGGCCACACCGCGGCCGTTGTTCACAGCCACGCCCACCAAGCCCTCGGCCGCCACACGGTCCGCCTTTTTGGCGGCCTTGGCCAGGCCCTTGGTGCGCAGCCAGTCAACGGCGGCTTCCATGTCGCCGTTGGTTTCCACAAGCGCCTTTTTGGCGTCCATCATACCTGCGCCGGTCGATTCGCGCAGTTCTTTCACCATTTGTGCGGTGACGGTCATGCTAAAGTCTCCACTGTTCCTGAAATGGCAGCAGGCGGGATATACCCCCGCCCGTTACCAGAATTATGAACCCAATCCCCGCACGGATGCAGGGCCAAAAATCAGGCTTCGACAGCCTCTTCGACCGGGGCTTCTTCCAAAGCACCAAGGTCGACGCCCGCCGCACCCATTTGTGCCGTCATCCCGTCAAGGGCAGCGCGGCTGATCAAATCGCAATACAGCGCAATTGCACGGCTGGCATCGTCATTGCCGGGGATGACAAAGTCGATATCCTTGGGCGAGCAGTTAGAATCAACGATCCCGACAACGGGAATGCCCAGCTTTTTGGCTTCGGTGATGGCCAGCGCTTCTTTGCCAACGTCGATCACAAAAATCAGGTCCGGCGTGCCGCCCATTTCGCGAATCCCACCCAACGACGCTTGCAGTTTGCCCTGCTCGCGCTCCATGTTGAGGCGCTCTTTCTTGGTCAGGCCTTCTGCGCCACCGGCCAAGATCTCGTCCAGCGACTTAAGACGCGCGATCGAGTTCTGGATGGTTTTCCAGTTGGTCAGCGTGCCGCCCAGCCAGCGGTGGTTCATGTAATATTGTGCGCATTTTTCGGCCGCTTCGGCCACGGCATTTTGCGCCTGACGCTTGGTGCCCACGAACAAAATGCGCCCGCCCTTGGCGACCGTGTCGCGCACGGCTTTCAGCGCTGCGTCCAGCATGGGCACAGTTTGGGTCAGGTCAAGAATGTGAATGCCATTGCGGTCGCCGTAAATGAACTCGCCCATACGGGGGTTCCAACGGGCGGTCTGGTGGCCATAGTGAACGCCAGCTTCCAAAAGCTGACGCATCGTGAACTCGGGAAGAGCCATGTGCTATCCTTTTTCCGGTTTAAACCTGAGTGAGGCCGTCTTCAGGGTTGCCCCCAACCGGCGGACCAAACGGGATTTCTCCCCGCTTAAGCCCAAGCCCCACTTGTGAAGTA
>CAXNKP010000242.1:0-4435 GCA_964202815.1 Stagnihabitans sp.
ACGTTAAAGGTCGGCTCTGACACAACCTCGCCGCCGATGGAAATGATTGACGAAGCGACAGGCCAGATCGTGGGCTTTGATGTCGACGTGGTCAACGCCATCTGCGCTAAGATCAATTGCAAGGCCGAATTTGTCACCACCGGCTGGGACGGCATCTTTGCAGCCCTTGGAGAGGGGCAGTTTGATCTGGTCGCCTCGGGCGTATCCATCACCGACGAGCGCAAGCAGACGATGGATTTCACCGAACCCTATATGATCAACGCCCAAGCCATTCTGGTGCGCGCCGAAGATTCTGGCCTGACGCTGGACGATTTCAAAGCTGGCAAGAAACTATCGGCCCAAACCAACACAACCGATGCCGAAATGGCCAAGTCGATCGTGGGCGAGGGCAATGCGCTAACCTATGACACGTTCAACGCCTCGGTTCTGGCGCTGAAGAACAAGGATGTCGACGGCGTGGTGATCAACGGCGCCAATGGTCCGGCTTACGAGGCGCAATTTGCCGGAGAGCTGGTTGTCGGCGTCACAGGCCTTGCCGCTGATCCCTTGGGGCTGGTGTTCCGCAAGGGGGATGCCAATGTCGCGGCCTTTGACGAAGGCTTGGCGGCCATCGCGGCTGACGGCACGCTGGATGCGTTGAAAGCCAAATACTGGACGGGGAACTAAGCCCATTCTGTCGCTGCTCAAACAAATCAGGCCCAGCAATTTGGTCATTCTGTTTGCGCTGCCCTTCATCGCCTACCTCTTCGCGGCCTCTAGCGATTACACCCGCTCTTTGGCCGCGATTGTGGGGGTAGAGGCGGGGGCGGGCGCGCAGGTGCCGGGGTTTGGCTTGGTGCTGGCGGCTTTTGCCGCCGGCTTGGGCAGTTTGCGCTGGCCTAGGCTGCGCTGGCCTTTGGCTTGCGTCAGTTTGGGGGCTGCGGTCTTGGTCGCCTTGGGCCTGGCGCAGCCGTTTTGGGCGGCGGCGGTGGCCAATGCGGTTGATGGGTTTACCTCTGACCTTGTGGTGCGGGGCGAAAACCCGCGCCGCTTGACGGATACCGCCTTTGCCGCGCTGGGCCTTTGGGTGCAGCGCGGCGCTTGGGCCTATGTGGCCTTGGGCGTGCTGGCGCAGGTGTTGCCTGTGCGGGGGCGGTTTTGGCTGACCTTGGGCGTAAACGGGGCAGGGGCGGTTTGGCTGCTGCTGTTTGCCTATCTGGGCTTTGCCGCAGGGCTTGCGATTACGCTGCGGGCGGCGGTGCTGGCCTATATCTTGGCCGTGATTTTGGGTTTGGGCTGGATAGGCCTTTTGAACCTTGTGCCGCGCAAGCGCACTTGGCCCATGTTTGGTGCGCTGATTGTGCTGTGCTTTGGTCTTTGTGCGCAAAACCTGATGGCGCCGAAGGAGAACTTTGCCCTCTACGGCACGCTAAGTGGCAAAATCGCCGTCATCCCCGCCACGCCGCAGGCGGTGATAGATGCGGTGCGGACAGGCGATTTCCCCCAAGGCGGCGGGGTCGCGCGGGATCTGAAGACATTCAAAAACGCCCCCACCGCCCTTGCAGCCCTTGGCCCTGCCATCAGCGCAGCCCTTTTGCCCGAAGGCCAAGGCGCGGGCCCTATGCTTTGGCAGGTACAAACCCTGTCGGATGGCCACAAAACCGCTGCTGCGGCTTTTGGCGTTTTGGGGCTGGTGCTGGCCCTTCTAACCCTTGGCGGCGCGATCCACCATCGCCACCCGATGTCGGTTGCGGCCGAGTTTCTGGTCGATACGCTGCGCGGCATTCCGATGCTGGTGATTGTGCTGTACATCGGCCTGCCCTTGGCGGGCGCGGTCAAGGCTGGCACAGGTGGCTTTATCGACCCGCCCAATATGCTGCGCGGTATTTTCGCCATGGCTTTGGCCTATTCCGCCTATCTGGCCGAGATTTTTCGGGCCGGCATCGCCGCCGTTCCCGAAGGCCAGATCGAGGCTGCGCGATCTTTGGGGCTGACGCGCTGGCAAACGGCGCGCCATGTGGTGATCCCGCAGGCGTTCAAGATCGTCATCCCGCCCTTGGGCAACGAATTTATCGCTATTCTGAAAGACACCTCGCTGCTGTCGATCTTGTCGATCCGCGATGTCACCCAAAGGATGCGCGAATTCCAGTCGGCCAGTTTTCTACCCTTTGCCCCCTATAATTCGGCCGCGATTTTCTATCTGTTGCTGACGCTTATGGCCGCCAGCCTGATTGCCGCCATCGAAAGGAAATTCCATGTCAAACGCTAAAGCCGCCGCCCTGACAGCGCGGGCCAAAGGGCTGCATCTGCCAAAGGATTTCGTCTTTGGCGGCGCGACAGCGGCTTATCAGATCGAGGGCGGCTGGAATGCGGACGGCAAAGGCGAAAGCATCTGGGACCGCTTTTGCCGCAGGCCCGGCGCTGTGATTGATGGCAGTTCAGGCGATGTGGCCTGCGATCACTTTCATCTTTGGGCGCAAGATATCGCCCTGATGCAGGCGCTGAACTTGGATGCCTACCGCTTTTCCATCGCGTGGAGCAGGGTGCAGCCCGATGGCTCTGGCGCGCTGAACCCCAAGGGGATCGCGTTTTACGATCGCCTGATCGACGGCCTTTTGGCCGCAGGCCTTGCGCCCCATGTCACGCTGTACCACTGGGACTTGCCCCAAGCCCTGAAAGACAAGGGCGGATGGTACAACCGCGACACAGCACACCGCTTGGCCGATTATGCCGAGCACATGGCGCAAGCCTTTGGCGACCGCATCGGCCATTGGACCACGCTGAACGAACCGTGGACCTTTTGCTGGTCCGGCCACGCCTCGGGCGAGGATGCGCCAGGTTTGGTGGACGGTGCCAAGGGAGGGCTGACCGCCAGCCACCACGCGCTTTTGGCCCATGGTCTGGCCGTGCCCCGCATCCGCGCCGCAGCACCCAAGGCGCAGGTCGGTATTGTGTTGGACCTGAACGTTGCCGAACCCGCCAGTCCGTCGCCCCAAGACCAAGCCGCCGCCCGCCACTTTGATCTGGCGCAGAACCGCTTTTATCTGGATGCGGTATTCAAAGGGCATTACCCCGCCGAACTGCTAGAGCTGTGCGCCGATATCTCGCCCGATATCCGCGACGGCGATCTGGCGATCATCGCCCAGCCCTTGGATTATCTGGGGGTTAACATCTACCGCCGCTCGGTTATGGCCGCTGGCACAGAATGGCCCCCCCTGAACTTCGCCCGCGTCAGCCCGCCGGGCGAGTATACCGCCGTGGGCTACGAAATCTTCCCGCGCTGCATTCATGATGTGCTGGTGTATGTGCACGAAACCTACGGACCCAAGGCGATCTATATCGCCGAAAACGGCATGGCTACGGCCATCGAAACCCCTGACACACATGGCAATATCCAAGACCTGCAACGCGCCGCCTATTACGTCGACCACATCGCCGAGATGGAACGCGCACGCCGCAAGGGCGTGCCCGTCAAAGGCTATTTCGCGTGGACCTTGATGGACAATTTCGAATGGGCTTACGGCTACACCGTCCCCTTTGGAATCGTGCATGTCGATTACGCCACCCAAGCGCGGCGGATCAAATTCTCGGGCGAGACCTACCGCGAGATCATCAAGGCGCGGCGTTGATGGCGGGCTTGGGGCGAAGGGCGGTCGTCACGGGGGCTGGGCGTGGGTTGGGCGTGGCCTTGGCGCAGGCTTTGCGCCTTGACGGCTACGAGGTGATCGCGGCCACCCGAAGCGCGGGTCTTGACCTGTCGCGCCCAGACACCTTTGCCCCCTTCGCGGCCACTTTGGGCAATCGCCCCTTGGACCTGTTGGTGCACAATGCCGCGATTCGCGGCGACACGGGCGGCCTTGCCTCGCTTCAGGTCGCCGATTTCGAAGCGGTGATGCGGGTGAATGTGCTTGGGCCTTTGCTTTTGACCCGTGCGCTGTTGGCCAATCTGCGGGCGGGGGCGGGGCAGGTGGTGATGATCTCTAGCCGGGCCGGGTCACTGGCCGAAGGGCGCAGTGATGAAGGGGATTATGCCTATAAATGCTCTAAAGCCGCGCTGAATATGGCGGGGTTGAAGCTGGCGGATGAAATGGGCCTGTCGGTGCTGGCATTGCATCCGGGCTGGGTGCAAACCGATATGGGCGGGCCAGAGGCGGATGTGCCCCCCGAGGTGAGTGCGCAGGGCCTGCTGGCCCAGATCAAAACAGCGCCAAGGGGCAGTTTTCGGGCTTGGGATGGGGTGGATATTGGCTGGTAATGCGAAGATTGCGGCAGAATGCGCCACGCTCTTGGCAGGCTTTGGGCTGACGGGCGACCTGATCGCCTTGCCTGGCGAGCATGACCTGAACTTTCGCCTGTCTGGCCCGCAAGAGGCGCTGGTAAAGCTGCACGCGCCCGACAACGACCCCGCCCTGCTGGATCTGCAAATCGCCGTGTTGGATCATTTGCACCGCGTGGC
>CAXNKP010000243.1:0-4432 GCA_964202815.1 Stagnihabitans sp.
AGACGAATTTGCGCGAGCCTGTGGGCTTACGCAAAGCCCGATGGATGATTTGATCACCTTTCACGCGGTCTTTGGCAAAACCGTGCCCGACATCAGCCTGAACGCCGTGGCGAACCTTGGCTATGCCGAGGGGCGCTGGCTGGCCCCCGTTTGGCCGGGTGACACGCTGCAATCGCAAAGCACAGTGATTGGGGTCAAGCAAAACTCTAACGGGGCGTCGGGCGTGGTTTGGGTGCGCACGACGGGGGTGAACCAGCACGGGGTCAAGGTGCTGGAATATGTGCGCTGGGTGATGGTGAAAACGCGCAGCGTGGGGCCTGCGCCTGAGGCCGTCGTGCCGGATCTTGCCGAATCCGTGGCGGCGGCAGATTTGGTCATCCCGCAGGGCCTAGATTTCACGCAGTATGATTTTACCCGTGCGGGCGAGCAGCACCGCTTTGGCGATTATGCCGTGGGCGAGGTGATCGACCATGTGGATGGTGTGACGATCGAAGAGGCCGAGCATATGCTGGCCACGCGCCTGTGGCAGAACACGGCCAAAGTGCATTTTGATGCGACACAAAGGCCCGATGGCAAAAGGCTGATCTATGGTGGCCATGTGATCAGTCTGGCACGGGCCTTGTCTTTCAACGGCTTGGCCAATGTGCAACTGATGGTGGCCTTGAACGGCGGGGCGCATGTGAACCCGTGTTTTGCCGGCGATACGCTGCGGGCGTGGTCGCAAGTGCTGGACAAGGCCGAGACATCTGCGCCGGGGGTGGGGGCTTTGCGCCTGCGCTTGGTGGCTGTACGGCACGGCGCGCCCCCCTTTGAATTGCGCGACGCTGAGGGCAAATATCATGCCAATGTTTTGCTTGATCTGGATTACTGGGCGTTGATCCCCCATTAAAGCTGTGCCAAGGTTGTATAAACGGTTTTGGGGGTTAAGATGCGGCGCTTTATAGTGACTTTTTGCTGTCTGGTGGGAATGATCGGCCCAGTTGCCGCTCAAGAGGTTTTTCAATTCCCCGACGATCCCGAGGAGGCTGAGTTTATCGCCAACGAAGTCATCGCCACCTTCTACCACGAAATGGGGCATGGGCTGATTGATGTTCTTCAGATACCTGTCTTGGGCAGGGAAGAGGATGCCGCCGACGCGCTGTCGGTTATCTTGATGCATGATATCTGGGAAGAAGAATCGGCATCAGCCATCTTGGCCAGCGATGCCTTGACCTATGCGCTGCGCGCTGGCGACACCACAAAAGCGCCCGACCCAAGCGCTTATGCCGGTGTGCATTCTTTGGACATGCAGCGTTATTACGCTGTGGTGTGTCTGTTTTACGGGGCCAATCCCGAAGTGCGCAAGCAACTCGCGATAGATTTGGGATTGCCAGATCATAAACTGGAGTCCTGCCCCTACGAATATGAAAACACGCGTGCTGCTTGGGATCAGATGCTTCAGGGCACCGAACCCAGTCCAGAAAACTATGGTTTGGTGATGGTCGAGGGGCAAGAGGGGCTGCCATTGGCCGACCTTTTGGCCGCTGAAGTGGACTCGATCAACCAACATTTTGGCCTGCCAGAGCCCATTTACGTCGTGGTGCAAGATTGTGGTGAGGCCAACGCCTACTACTACTCTGCCGAAAAAACGATCGTTATGTGCAACGAATATGCGCTGGATCTGCAAAACTTATGGTGACAAGTCAGGGCGGGTTCTTGCCAGAAGGCCTGACAACACTGTGATACTGACCGCCTTTTGGCAAAAACTTTTTGCGGGGCGGTTTTGATCACAAGAACAGATTTTTTGCGTGATAGCGCAAACGTGGCATATGTGCCCCGACAAGAGGGGTGACAGCGCCGTTTTTGGCGCTATCTACGCTGACGTGATCTGCGATGCCGCATTGCGGCGCATGACGATGGACTCAAGCGGAAAGGGCGCTCAATGGCTGAAGGAACGGGGTCTTCCAAGCGGGTTGAACGGCCTTTGTCGCCGCACCTGCAAATCTACCGCATCCAGATGACCTCGGTCTCGTCGATCCTGACGCGGATCACCGGCCATGCTTTGATGGCGGGCGTGATTTTGGGCGTGTGGTGGCTGCTGGCGGCGGCGGTGTCAGACCCCTATTTCGCGGTTGCCAATGCGGTGATGACGTCTTGGTTTGGCAAACTGGTGATGACAGGGTCGCTTTGGGCGGTGTGGTATCATTATCTGGCAGGCCTGCGACATTTGCTGTTTGACGCAAGACTTGGTCTAGAGATTAAGACAGCCGAACGTCTGGGTTGGGCCTGTATTCTTGGCTCGGTCGGATTGACCGTGCTGACCATCGTGATCGTGTGAGGCTGTTATGCAATATTTGACCGACCGCAAACGCGCCGTTGGCGCAGGGGCCGCCCACTCTGGCACGGCGCATCACTGGTTCATGACTGTCTCGTCCGTCGTGCTGGCGGTGATGCTGCCGGTGTGGCTGTATCTGTTCGGCGCGGCCATCGGCGGCACCCGCGACCAAGTGGTTGCCGCCTTTGCCAACCCCTTTACCGCCATTCTGACCGCCTTGGTGCTGGTGGTTTCCATGCGCCACTTTGCCAAAGGCTCTGCCGTGATGGTGGAAGACTATGCCCACGGGACAGCCCGCAAGGCTGGATTGATCTTTGTTTCGTCGCTGGCCGCCGTGATTGCGACCACCGGGCTTTACGCCCTGATCCGCATCGCGTTGTGAGGTTAAAATGAACGCTTACGCCTATGAAGTGCATGATTATGACGTGGTGGTTGTGGGGGCTGGCGGAGCAGGCTTGCGCGCGACCTTGGGCATGGCCGAACAGGGACTGCGCACAGCCTGTGTGACCAAGGTTTTTCCCACCCGCTCGCATACTGTGGCCGCACAGGGGGGAATTGCGGCCTCATTGGGCAATATGGGGCCGGATTCGTGGCAGTGGCATATGTATGACACGGTCAAAGGGTCTGACTGGCTGGGCGATACCGATGCGATGGAATACCTTGCGCGCGAAGCGCCCAAGGCGGTGTACGAGCTGGAACATTACGGTGTGCCCTTTTCGCGCACCGAAGAGGGCAAGATCTACCAGCGCCCCTTTGGCGGCCACACCACCGAATACGGCGAAGGCCCGCCCGTGCAGCGCACCTGTGCGGCGGCTGACCGCACCGGCCATGCCATTTTGCACACGCTTTACGGCCAAAGCCTGAAGAACAATGCCGAATTCTTCATCGAATACTTCGCCATTGACCTGATCATGACCGATGGCCGCTGCACCGGCGTGGTGGCGTGGAAGCTGGACGATGGCACGATCCATGTGTTTAACGCCAAGATGGTGGTGCTGGCGACCGGCGGCTATGGCCGCGCCTATTTCAGCGCCACCTCGGCCCATACCTGCACCGGCGACGGTGGCGGCATGGTGGCACGGGCGGGATTGCCACTGCAGGATATGGAATTTGTGCAGTTTCACCCGACCGGTATCTACGGCTCTGGCTGCCTCATCACCGAAGGCGCGCGGGGCGAGGGCGGGTTTTTGACCAACTCCAACGGCGAGCGCTTTATGGAGCGGTATGCGCCCCATTACAAAGACCTAGCCTCTCGCGATGTGGTCAGCCGCTGCATGACGATTGAGATTCGCGAAGGGCGCGGGGTGGGGCCGAACAAGGACCACATCCACCTGAACCTGTCGCACCTGCCCAAGGCCACGCTTGACCTGCGTCTGCCCGGTATTTCGGAATCGGCACGGATCTTTGCGGGGGTTGACCTGACCAAGGAACCGATCCCCGTTCTGCCCACCGTGCATTACAACATGGGCGGTGTGCCGACGAACTATTGGGGCGAGGTGCTGAACCCCACCGCCGACAACCCCGACGCGATCTTCCCCGGCCTTATGGCTGTGGGGGAAGCGGGCTGTGCCTCGGTGCATGGGGCGAACCGGTTGGGGTCAAACTCGCTGATCGACCTTGTGGTCTTTGGCCGCGCTGCCGCCATCCGCGCGGGTGAGATTGTGAACCCCAAAGAAGCCGTTTCCCCCGTGAACAAGGCCGAGGTCGACCGCGCCCTGTCGCGCTTTGACGCGCTGCGCCATGCCAAAGGGGCCATCCCCACCGCCGATCTGCGGATGGAGATGCAAAAGACCATGCAGGCCGATGCGGCGGTGTTTCGCACCGACAAAACCTTGGCCGAAGGCATGGCCAAAATGGCAGGGGTGGCGGGCAAGATGGCCGACATCAAGGTCACCGACCGCAGTTTGGTTTGGAATTCCGACCTGATGGAAACGCTGGAACTGACCAACCTGATGCCCAATGCCATGGCCACGATCGCGGCGGCAGAGGCGCGCAAAGAGTCGCGCGGCGCGCATGCGCACGAAGATTACCCCGCCCGCGATGATGTCACATGGCGCAAACACTCGCTGGCCTATGTCGACGGGGCCAAGGTGCGCATGGATTACCGCGCCGTGCATC
>CAXNKP010000244.1:0-4432 GCA_964202815.1 Stagnihabitans sp.
CCCCACTGGCGCAGGTTCTCGCGGCCCGTATCCGCGCCCATGGCCCGATGAGTTTGGCCGATTACATGGCCGAATGTCTGCTGCATCCAGTGCATGGCTATTACACCACGCAAAACCCCTTCGGCACCGCAGGCGATTTCATCACAGCGCCCGAGATTTCGCAGATGTTTGGCGAGGTGTTGGGCCTGTGTCTGGCGCAGGCTTGGGTCGACCAAGGCGCACCTGATCCGTTCACCTTGGCCGAATTGGGCCCTGGTCGCGGCACCCTGATGGCCGATATCTTGCGCGCCACCAAAGGCGTGCCCGGCTTTCATACCGCGATGCGGGTGGTTTTGGTGGAAGCCTCGCCGCGCTTGCGGGCCGTGCAGGCTCACGCTTTGCAGGCCTTTGCACCGGTTTGGGTTGGGTCTTTGCAAGACCTGCCGCCCCATCCGCTGTTTGTGATCGCCAACGAGTTCTTTGACGCCCTGCCGATCCGCCAGTTTCAACGCGCAGGCCTTGGCTGGCGCGAGCGTTTGGTGGGTCTTACGGGCGATGTGCTGGCCTTTGGCCTTGGCCCGGTCGTGCCAATTGCGGGGCTTAAGGACCGCTTGGACGACACGGGCGAAGGCCAGATCATCGAACTTTGCCCCGCAGCCCCCGCCATCATGGCAGAAATGTCGGCACGGATGGCCCAAAAGGGTGCAGCGCTGGTCATCGACTATGGCGGATGGCAGTCGCTGGGCGATACGTTTCAGGCGGTGCAGCGGCACCAGCCCGTCGATCCCTTTGCCAACCCCGGCCAAGCTGACCTGACCGCCCATGTTGACTTTGCAGCCCTTACCGCGTTCGCCCGCCCCCTTGCCCATGCCTATACTACTCAAGGCGCGCTGCTGTCAGCACTTGGGATTGCGCAACGATCCGCGCGTTTGGCGCAAAACCTGTCTGGCGCAGCGCTGCAATCGCATCTGGCGGCCACGCAGCGCTTGACCTCGCGCGATGAAATGGGAAGCTTGTTCAAAGTGCTGGCGCTGCATCCGGCACATCACCCTGCCCCGCCCGGAAGTGTTTGATGCTGGACATTCTAACCTCTGACAGCTTGGCCTTTCGCCACGGGTTTTTTACCCGCAAGGGCGGGGCGTCAAAGGGGATTTATGCGGGGTTGAATTGCGGGCCGGGGTCCGGCGACCTGCCAAGCGCGGTGCATATAAACCGCGCATGGGTGGCAGAGGCTTTGGACCTGCCCCCCGCAGCCCTCGTTAGCCTGCATCAGGTCCATTCCGCCGATGTGGTGCATGTCACAGCCACCCCGACAGCCCCCATCAAAGCCGATGGCATGGTAACAGCCACCCCCGGCCTTGGCTTGGCAATTCTAACAGCCGATTGCCAGCCCGTCCTGTTCGCCGACCCCGTGGCGCGGGTGATCGGGGCCGCCCATGCAGGCTGGCGTGGGGCGAAAGACGGCGTTCTAGAGGCTACAATTGACGCCATGCTTACCCTTGGTGCCAAACGCGCCGATATCACCGCCACCATCGGCCCCACCATCAGCCAAAAGGCCTATGAGGTCGGGCCAGAGTTCTTTGCAGCTTTCAGCGATGACGACCCGACCACCCGCCGCTTTTTTGCCCAAGGCCAAGGTGACCGCCTATTGTTCGACCTGCCCGCCTATGGCCTGCACCGCCTGCGCGCGGCAGGAATTCAAGCCAATTGGACGGGCCATTGCACCTACGCTGACCCTGACCGCTTTTATTCCTACCGCCGCACTACCCATGCACGTGAAGCGGATTATGGCCGTCTCATCGCTGTCATCAGGCTCTAGAGGCGGGTTCTGCCCCTTTCATTTGATCAAATTATCCGGCATAACGGCCCTCACACTGACAGGACATGCCATGACCAGCCCCAGCCTTATCGCCGGCATCGATGCGGGCAAACTGCAAGCCTTAGCGCAGCGCGAGGCGCGGCGATTTGCCGCGACACGCCCAAAATCGGCCCGCGCGATGGCAAATGCCGATCAGGTCTATCTTGACGGCGTGCCGATGCATTGGATGAAAGACTGGCCCATGCCGCATTTGCCCTTGGTGGCGCAAGCGGAAGGTGCGCTGATCACCGATATTGACGGCTATCAGATCAACGACTTTTGTCTGGGCGACACGGGGTCGATGTTTGGCCATTCGCCCAAACCCGTGGCCAAGGCGATCCGCGCCCAAGCCCGCAAGGGCCTGACCTATATGCTGCCGACCGAAGCCGCGTTAGAGGCGGGCCAACTTTTGTCTGATGTCTTTGGCCCCTACCGCTGGCAGATCGCCACCACCGCCACCGATGCAAACCGCTTTGCCCTGCGTGTGGCACGCGCGGTGACGGGGCGGCCCAAGGTGCTGGTCTTTAACGGCTGCTACCACGGCACGGTCGATGACATCTTCGTCACGCTCAAAGACGGCAAAACCGTCAACCGCGCGGGCCTTTTGGGCCAAGTCACCGACCTGTCCACCTTGGCCGTCTGTGCCGAGTTCAACGACCTTGCAGCCGTTGAAGCCGCACTAGCCCAAGGCGATGTGGCCGCGATCTTGACCGAGCCTGTTCTGACCAATTCCTGCATGGTCTTGCCCGCACCGGGCTTTTTGGAAGGCCTGCGCCGCTTGGCCAAGCAATATGGCAGCCTGCTGATCTTGGACGAAACCCACACAATTTCCACCGGTTACGGCGGATACTGCGGCGTGCATGGCCTGCAACCCGACATCTTTGTCGTGGGCAAATGCGTGGCCGGTGGCCTGCCCACCGCCGCTTGGGGCCTGAATGCCGCCACCGCCATCCGTTACCAAGCCGCCAACGCCAACCGCCCCGCCGGCCATTCCGGCATGGGCACCACGCTGTCGGCCAATCCGCTGCAATTTGTCTGCCTGTGCGCCACTTTGTCGCAAGTGGTGACACGCCAAGCCTACGCGCATATGAACCACTTGGCCCAGCGCCTGCTGGATGGGCTGACCCAAGCCATCACCGCCCACGCCTTGCCATGGCACGCCCTGCGGGTTGGCGCGCGGGTGGAGTTTATCTGCGCCCCCGGCCCGCTGCACAACGGGGCCGAGGCCGCTCTTGCCCACCAACCGCAGATCGAAGCCGCCCTGCATATGGCGCTGTTGAACCGTGGTTGCCTGATTGCCCCCTTCCACAACATGATGCTCATCAGCCCCGCCACAAAGCGCCGTCAGGTCGACACCCTGATCGCCACCTTTGCCGAGATATTGAGCGAATTGACCGCCTGAAAGATACCCATGACCAGCCCCTCCGGCTCTTCGATTGACGAAGCCCACGCTTTCCTGAACGCCCACCCCGAGATTGAGGCCTTTGATATCGTTTTGCACGATTCCAACGGCATAGGGCGCGGCAAGATCATCCGCCGCCATGAATTGTTGCCATTTTATACCTCGGGGCGGCTGCTGCCGATCTCGATCTTGGGCTTGGATGTCTGCGGCGAAGATGTGCACGAAACCGGCCTGATCTGGGATCAAGGCGATGGCGACAGGCGGGCTTGGCCGATCCCGGGCACCTTGAAGCCCCTTCACAACACCACACCGCCACGGGGTGAGGTGTTGATGTCGATGTACAACCTTGACGGCAGCCCTATGACCTCTGATCCCCGCCATGCTTTGCAAGCGCAGGTCGATGCGCTGGCCGCTGAAGGGCTGTACCCCGCAGGGGCGTTCGAGCTGGAGTTTGTCTTGCTGGAAAACCAGCGCGGCCCCGATGGCAAAATGGTGCCAGCGCGCGATGTGCTGGATGGGCGGGCGTCAAATAAGACCGATGTCTATTCGGTCGATAAACTCCACGGCATGTTGCCGTTGTTTACCGATGTGTACAAAGCGGCAGCGATGATCGGGATCAAGGCTGAAACCCTGATCTCGGAATTCGCCCCCGGTCAGTATGAGATGACTCTGCACTACCGCGACAATGTGGTGCAAGCGGCGGATGACCTGATGCGCCTTAAACGCATCGTGCGCATGAACGCCCGCGCCCACGGCGTGACCGCCTGTTTCATGGCCAAACCGAACGAGAATTATGCCGGATCAGGCATGCACCTGCATGTCTCGATGCAAGACGCCACGGGCCGCAACATCTTTGTCGAGGCGGTCGAGGGGCAGTGGTCCGACACAATCAAACACGCCATCGGCGGCCTGCGCGCCACGATGGGGCAATCAATGCTGGTCTTTGCGCCCCATGCCAATTCGTGGCGGCGCTTTGCGTCCAATTCCTATGCGCCCGTCTCGCCCACTTGGGGGGTCAACAACCGCTCGGTCGCGCTGCGCATTCCGGCAGGCGATATCAAAGCCCGGCGGGTCGAGCATCGTCCGGCGGGTGTGGATGCCAACCCCTATCTGGTCGCCACCACCGTTCTGGCGGGCATGCGTTACGGCTTCAAACACCAGATCGACCCCGGCCCCGAAACCACGGGCGACGG
>CAXNKP010000245.1:0-4421 GCA_964202815.1 Stagnihabitans sp.
AATTCGTGGCTGACATTGGCGACAAAATCGCGGCGCATCACGTCCATCTGCTCGCGGTCAGAGAGGTCTTCAAAGGTGCACAGCACCGATTGCCCAACCGGCGCCGCCGTCACGCGGTGGATCACCTCGTGGCTGGGGCCGGGGACAACATGGCGCGCCTCTGACAGTTGGCGGCTGCGCGCGGCTGAAGATATGGCCGACAAAACATCAGGTTGGCGCAGCACAAAGGCGTGATGCCGCCCCACCAAACCCGCCCCCAACAAGACCTGCGCGGCAGGGTTGCACGCCGCAATCCGCTCATCCGCACCGATCATCACCGCAGGCAAGGGCAGGCCCGCCAGAACCTCGTTCAACGTGTCTTGATCCATGTCTCATACAACTTTTCTTGAACGCTGCCGCGGGATATCAACGCGCCCTCGAACACGCAGCGCCCTGTAAGCAGAGGGTTTCACGAACCGTACCACGCCGTCCAGTGCCAAGAAGGCGCAGGCCGCAGGTTACTTATGGCTATGGTCTATATCCTTAAGTGGCTATGTTCATCCCTTAATTTAGCCCTTACTCAGAAGACAGAAAATAGATGGATCTGTGCAAAAATGTTGCGTCTTATGACAAGCAAAGATGACTGGCCTGTCGCTATTGCGTCAAATGACAATATGGATCGGTCAAGCAACACTTTGGCGCTAGACTGCGCAGATCTTTTTTCTGCAAGCGATGTCACCCCACTGCACCCCCTTGTTCATCTGCACTTTGCAGACCTGACCCCAGCGTTCTTGGCTGTTTTGGCCCCCGTCAGCGTGGTGCTGCCCCTGATTTTCGGGCGCCATGATGCCCTAGAGGTGGTCGAGGCCTTGGAAGCCATGCACTACGGCGGGCACATTGTGGTCGTGGCCCCCGCCCTGCCCGATCCCGCGATGGTCCAGCGCGAATTGCGTGCGGCAGGTCCTTGCAACCGTTTGACCCTGATCTCGGCTTAAGCCGCCAAATCGGAAGCAACGCCCCCCAAGGCGCGCATCGCCTCGGCACCGATTCGAAACGAGTTTAGCCTTGCGCTATGCGAATGGGTCATGCCGGTCAGGATCACCTCGTCTGGCTGATACTGCGCGATCAACTCAGCCAAGGCGCTCTGCACGCTTTGGGGCGAACCCACCGCTGCACAAGACAATGCTTGATCCACCCCTGCCAGAACATGGGCGGGGATATGCGACAAATCCGGCTGTGGCGGCGGCAAAAGGCCGGGCTGGCCCGTCCGCAGGCGTGCAAAGGAAATGACCTGAGACGATCGCAAAAGCTGTGCTTGCGCGTCACTCTCGGCCGCACAAAGGCCAACGGCCATCATGAAATAGGGCGTCTGGCGCCAGATCGAGGGGCGAAAGGTGCTGCGGTAGATGTGCGCGGCCTCGGCCAGATGGGTGGGGGCGAAGTGGCTGGCAAAGGCATAGGGCAGGCCCAGATAGGCCGCCAATTGCGCGCCGTACAGGCTGGAGCCCAAGATCCACACCGGCACTTGGCTCCCCTCACCGGGGCAGGCGCGGATCGGGGATTTGGGATCCCCCACATCAAGATACTGCAGCAACTCCACAACATCGTTGGGGAAATTGTCCGAAGCTTCCATGTTGCGGCGCAGCGCACGCGCGGTCGCCATATCAGACCCCGGCGCGCGGCCAAGGCCAAGATCGATGCGGCCGCGGAACAGCGCGTCTAGCGTGCCAAATTGTTCAGCAATGACCAAGGGCGCGTGGTTGGGCAGCATGATGCCCCCTGCCCCCACACGAATCGTCTTGGTTTGGGCTGCTACATGGCCCACGACAACGGCGGTGGCGGCACTCGCGATGCCGGGCATATTGTGATGCTCGGCCAGCCAATAGCGGTGATACCCCCAGCTTTCGGCCTTTTGCGCCAGATCGGCCGCGTTGCGCAGCGCATCACTGGGGGTTTGGCCTTCGACCACGGGGGCCAAGTCTAACACGGAATAGCGCATTTTGGCCCTCTTGGTCGGCAAGGCTAAGATATGGGCCGATTTGGGCCCAATTTCCAGCGCCTTAAACGGGCAAACACCATAAGGCCAAAAAGGGCTGATCGGTGGCCCGCATGGCATGGCGGATCCACGGCGTGTTATATACTGTCTGACCGGGGCTGCGGGGCAGCCAATCGGCATCGCCTTGCAAGAATGCCCCGTCCGACAGCAGCAAATACACTTCTTCCGGCCCGTGGTCATGATCAGGATAGCGCGTGTGCGGTTCCATCAGGCTTAGGCCCACCCAAACATCCTCGCGCGGTTCCAGCCCGTTCGGGCCGATCAACACAGCGTTGGCATGGGCCTGCGCAAACCCTGCGCTGGCCGTGGGGCCCACGCTTTTGCGCGTGCTCCACCCCAAGGCGGGAGAGAGGGCTTGCACGGCCTGCCCCAAGGTTTGCAAGCTTTCAGAGTGGCTCTGAAGGTTCGCCACAGCTTGCGTCAAAAGGGATAGGACTGGCAAATTCTCTGACGTAACAGCCCCAGAAGGGTGAACGGTTTTCAGGCGTTCAAACACTTTGCTCAGGGCTGCGCGCGCCTCTGACGACAGGTCAGCCTTGGCGAAAGCCTGCTCTGCCGCCGTCACCACCTGTTGCAATCCCCCAGCCCGCGTCATTCTGCTGCGGTGACAGAGGGGTTGTTGGGGTGCATTGTCCAATTGGCATACTCGCCCACCTTGCGCCCCGTGCGCTGATCCACCCCGCCTTTGGGCACTTCGACCATGGTGATGCAATCTTGCACCGGGCAGACGTTGACGCACAGGTTGCAGGCGACGCATTCCTCGTCTTTGACGGTAAAGGTGCGGTCTGCACTCATCGCGATGGCTTGGTGGCTGGTGTCTTCGCAGGCGGCAAAGCAGCGGCCGCATTTGATGCAATCGTCTTGGTTGATCACGGCTTTGGTGACGTAGTTCAGGTTCAAGAACTGCCAATCGGTCACATTCGGGGTTGCACGCCCGACCAGATCGGACAGGTCCATCCCTTTGTCATCCAGATAGTCCGACAGGCCAGAAATCATCTCAGAGACAATCTTGAACCCATAGGTCATCGCCGCCGTGCAGACCTGCACATTGCCCGCCCCAAGGGCCAAAAACTCTGCTGCATCGCGCCAAGTGGTCACCCCGCCGATGCCGCTGATGGGCAGGTTGCGGGTGGCGGGGTTGCGGGCAATCTCGGCCACCATGTTCAGCGCGATGGGTTTCACCGCAGGGCCGCAATAGCCGCCATGGGTGCCCTTGCCGTCAATCATCGGTTCGGGCGCAAAGCTGTCAAGGTTGACCGAGGTGATGGAATTGATCGTGTTTATTAACGACACTGCATCCGCCCCGCCAGCATATGCCGCCTCAGCCGGTTTCCTGATGTCGTTGATATTCGGGGTCAGTTTGACAATGCAGGGCATGCGCGAGTGCTTTTTCACCCAGCGTGTCACCATTTCGATATATTCGGGCACCTGCCCCACAGCCGACCCCATGCCCCGTTCCGCCATGCCATGCGGGCAGCCAAAGTTCAGCTCCACCCCGTCGGCCTCGGTATCTTCAATCCGGTGCAGGATGTCTTTCCACGATTCCTCGTCACAAGGCACCATCAGGCTGATCACCAGCGCCCTGTCGCGCCACTTGCGTTTGACGGCTTTGATCTCGTCCAGATTGATTTGCAAAGGCCGGTCGGTGATCAGTTCGATGTTGTTCAACCCCAACAACCGCCGATCCGCCCCCCAGATTGCGCCATAGCGCGGGCCAGACACATTCACCACCGGCGGCCCTTCCGAGCCTAAGGTTTTCCAAACCACCCCGCCCCAGCCCGCCTCAAAGGCGCGCTCAACGTTATAGGCCTTGTCGGTCGGCGGGGCCGAGGCCAGCCAGAACGGATTGGGGGATTTGATGCCGATGAAATTGGACGCCAGATTTGCCATGATGTGATCCTTGATAACGTGCGCCTTAGCGCACCGCCCCCGTCAAGACTAAGTGAATTTCTTCCGCAGCATCGCGCCCTTGGGCCACAGCGGTAACGGTCAAGTCTTCGCCCCCGGCTGCACAATCGCCGCCCGCCCACACCTTTCCCACGCGATTGGAAAGTTTTTTGCCGTCCCGCGCAATAGGCTCACCCACCAGCGTCTGGCCAATGGCCTTGAACACCTGATCGGCCCTCAACGTGAAAGTCTCGCCCGACTCATAGGCAAATTCAACACCCTCAACCTTGCTAGCGCCCAAGATCTTCACCGGTGCCGCCCCGTAAACAATCGTCACACCGCAAGCCGTGGCGTGTTCTTGCTCGTAAACCGAGGCGCTCATCTTTTCCTTGCCGCGCCGATACACCATCGTCACCGTGTGCGCGCCCAAAAGCTTGGCCTGCACCGCCGCATCCACCGCCGTCATGCCGCCGCCGATCACCACGACATCGCGCCCCAC
>CAXNKP010000246.1:0-4408 GCA_964202815.1 Stagnihabitans sp.
CGCTCGGCGGGGGCTTACGGCGCGGTGATGGCGTCAGAATACAACACAAGGCCCCTGGTGCCCGAAGTGCTTGTGCAAGGCGATCACTTCGCCGTCATCCGCGCCCGCCCGACCTTTGAAGAAATCTTGAAGCGCGATAGCATCCCCCCATGGCTTTGAACCGGCTGAGGAAATGACGCAAACCACGCCCGATGGGGCCCTAAAGCGGATCGAACTGCCGCTGCGCCTAACCCTGATGGGGCTGTGGGCCGAGGCGCTGACGCGGGCGTTTTGGCCTTTGTGGAGCGTGCTGATCTTGGGCCTTGGGCTGGCGGCCCTTGGCGTGCAAGAGCACCTGCCGATTGAAGTGGATTGGGCGGGCCTCGTCTTGGGGGCATCGGGGCTGATCTGGGGCCTTGTGCACGCGGCCCGCAGCTTTCGCAGACCCACCCGCGACCAAGCGCTGGCCCGGTTGGACCAAACCCTGCCCGGCCAGCCCATAGCCGCGCTGCGCGATAGTCTGGCGATGGGGGCGCAAGACCCCGCTACGCAGGCCCTTTGGGCCGCCCACCGCAACCGCATGGCCCAGCGCGCCAGCACCGCGCAAGCCGTGGAACCCGACCTGCGCCTTGCCAGCCGCGACCCCGATGCGCTGCGCTATATGGCGCTGACAGTTTTGGTGCTGGCCTTGATCTTCGGCTCGCTTTGGCGGGTATCGTCCTTGGCCACGCTGCCCGTCTCGGGCGCGGCGGACCAAGTGGCCGCAGGCCCCGCGTGGGAGGGATGGGCCACCCCCCCCGCCTACACGGGCAAGCCCGCGCTCTATTTGGGCGACCAAACCGGCGCCGCGTTGACCCTGCCAGCAGGTACGCGCATCAAACTGCGCTTTTACGGCGCAACCGGAGCGCTGATTTTGGCCGAAACCGTGTCAGGGCGCACCGATGTACAAGCGGCCTCTGACCCCGCGCAGGACTTTACCCTGCAACAGTCTGGTCGCCTGACGATTGAAGGCGCGACAGGCAGGTCTTGGGCCGTCACAATACAGCCTGATGCACCGCCAAGCATCAAGGCCAAGGGGCAGATCAGCCGCGATGGCGAGGGGCGGTTCAAACAACCCTTCGAGGCCCGCGATGATTACGGCGTGACCAAGGGCTGGGTCGCAATCGCGCTGGACCTGCCCGCCGTTGACCGCCGCTTTGGCCTAAGCCTTGACCCCGAACCCAGCGCGCCCATGATGCTGGACCTGCCCCTGCCCATGACGCGCGAGCGCACCTTGGTGGATCAAGTGCTGGTCGACGACCTGTCCAAAGACCGCATGGCCAATTTGCCCGTCACGCTGACCTTCACCGCCGCCGATGCCGCAGGCCAAAAGGCCAGCGCCGCGCCGCTGTCGGTGGTTCTGCCCGGACGGCGGTTTTTCGATCCGCTGGCCGCCGCCGTCATAGAAATGCGCCGTGATCTTTTGTGGAGCCGCGCCAATGCGCCGCGCGTGGTCGAGGTGCTTAAGGCCCTCACCTACAAGCCCGAAGGCTTGCTGCCCGACCAGAAAGCCTATCTGCGCCTGCGGGTGCTGATCGCTGATCTCGACAAAGCCTCCGCCCATCTCGACACCGCAAAGCGCGACACCTTCGCCGAAGAGATGTGGTCCTTAGCCCTGCTGATCGAGGAGGGCGACCTAAGCTCGGCCTTTGAGGCGATGAAACGTGCGCAAGACCGCCTGTCCGAGGCCATCCGCAACGGCGCCAGCCCCGCCGAGATTGAACGCCTGATGCAAGAGATGCGCCAAGCCTTGGATGACTACATGGCCCAAGAGGCGCAAAAGAACGCGCAAGGGGCGGATGAGCCGAACCAAGCCGACCCCAAGAGCCCCACGATCAGCCAAGACCAGCTGCAATCCATGCTGGATGAGTTGCAATCCTTGATGGAACAGGGCCGCACCGCAGAGGCGCAAGATCTGATGCAGCAACTGCGCGATTTGATGAACAACATGAAAGTCACCCAAGGCGATGGGGCTGGCCAAGGCCAAGGCCGCCCGGGCCAACAGGCGATGAAAGACCTTGGCCAAACCCTGCGCGATCAGCAAAAGCTGTCTGACGACAGTTTCCGCGATCTGCAAGACGGCGGGCCCGATGCGCAAGACCCGCAAAATGCGCCCGATGGCGAAAGCCTTGCCGACAGGCAAAAGCGCCTGAAAGACCACATCGACCAGTTGCGCCGCAGCGGCACTTTACCCGGCGCGGGCGATCCCAAAGGCACCGATGGCCGCAAAGCGCTGGACGATGCACGCCGCGCGATGGAAGATGCCGAAAAATCCCTGCGCAAGGGGGACTTGCCACAGGCTTTGGATCAACAGGCAGAGGCGCTGGACGCCCTGCGCCAAGGCATCCAGACCTTGGGCGATGCACTGGCGCAGGATCAGACAGATCCCTCAGATCCAAATGCCCAACAAGCAGGCCCGCAGGGCCAGCAAGATCCCTTGGGCCGCGATGGGACAACAGGCACCCAGATGGGCCCCGATCACGGGCTGTTGCAGGGGCAGGATGTCTATCGCCGCGCGCAAGAATTGCTGAACGAGATTCGTAAAAGGTCCGGAGAGCAAGGGCGGCCCGATCAAGAACGCAGCTATCTGAAACGGTTGTTGGACCTGTTTTGATCCACACTGCCAGCGGCGCTGTCACAGCGATCAGAAAAAGCTACCCTGCCAACCCCCGCCAGACAGATTGCAGCCAATCCACCGCGCGCTGAAAGTGATCTTGCATCCAAAGCATTCCTCGATCCACCGCCGCCACATAATCAGCACAGGCCGCAGACAGGGACGGAACCTTCTGGGCAATCAGCGGGGCAAAGACGTAAACCGCCAGCAGGATCACGCAGAGCAAAATCACAAAAAGAAAGGCCCGCGCAAGGGCGCTTGGCCGCACCTTCGAGACAGGCGCAACCGTCTCGGCCTGCCCCCGGGCTTCGGGGGCCTCTTGAAGAGCGGCGTTGACCTCGTCAATCGCGGGCAGCAAATCGCGGCGCGTGCGAATGTCTTGCGGGGCGGAAGGAAAATCACCTGCGGCCTTAAGAGATCGCAGATGTGCGGCCCCGGCATCATTGGCGGACAAGGGCATCTCGGTTTGGATCTCCAATCCCGAACGGCCCGCTTCGGCTTGCCGGGCCTTGACCTCACGTTCGGCCTCTTGGCGCAGCACCTCCAGAACAGCATCATCGATGGGGCGCGGGGGCGTCGATTGCGCGGGGGGTTCGGTCGCCTCATCGGGACCTTTCTGCGCTACCTCTTCGATGCGCAGGTCGGCAAAGGCCTGAAACCAGCCATGGCCACAGCTTGCACATTCCACTTGGCGGCCAGACCGGGGAATGGCCGTGCGCGCGATTTCATATTCAGCATCGCAGTTGGGGCACACTAGGCGCATGGCGTTTCGTCCCGATTGGGTTAAAGCGGCTCTCTTAAGGTGTAGCAACGAAACTTGCAGCGTCCAAGGCTTTGTCGCCCTTTGCGGCAGACTTATGCAAGCAAAGCGACGCGGCCGGTTGAAAGATGCACCGCCATGGGCAATGTTGGCCAAAGGACAGCGCAGACAGCATCTGTCGCTGCAAGGAATAGACCGATGGCCCTGCGCTGGATTTTGTCCCTGATCTTTTTGATCCAGATGTATGTGATGATGGCGGTGGTGGCTGTGGTCTTTGCGCTGCCAACGCTTATCAGCCGTAAGGGGGCCTTTGCCGCGGTGCATGCCTATTGCGGATGGGTGCGCATTTCAGCGCGTGTGCTGATTGGCCTGCGCTCGGAAGTGCGCGGAACTGTGCCGCAAGGGGCGGTGCTGGTGGCATCAAAGCATCAAAGCTTTTTTGACATCATCATGTTGTGTTCTGCCCTGCCGCGGCCCAAGTTCATCATGAAGAAAGAGCTGATCTGGACGCCTTTTTTGGGCCAATATGCCCTGCGGATCGGCTGTATTCCGGTGGATCGCGGCAAAAGGGGGGCAGCGATTGCCGCGATGAAGACAGCAGTCTCACGGGGGGCGGCCCATCCGGGCCAGTTGGTGATTTACCCGCAAGGCACCCGCGTGGCGCCGGGGGTAAGCCTGCCCTATAAAATCGGGGCAGGGCTGCTTTATCAGCATTTGGGGCAAACCTGCGTGCCGGTGGCCACAAATGTGGGGGTCTTTTGGCCCAAGGGTGGTATTCTGCGTAAGCCGGGCTTGGCCGTGATAGAGTTTCTGCCACCGATCGACCCCGGCCAGCCCGTGGGCACGTATATGGCGATGGTCGAGACCAAGGTAGAGGCCGCGTCCAACGCGCTGATGCGCGAAGCGGGCATGGCCCTTTAAGGGCAAGGCGCGCGCCACAAACGAAACCCAACACACAGAAAGCAAAGGTCTAATATGGACTGGATCACTTCCCTTGACGACCTGCACGCCCATTA
>CAXNKP010000247.1:0-4402 GCA_964202815.1 Stagnihabitans sp.
TCGGGCGTCGTCATGGATTCGATCAGCGGCGGCGTGTAAAAGCCGTCCAGCAGGTAATAGGCCCCGCAGCCGTTCATTGTCAGCGCCCGCTCGAAAGAGTATTTGACGGCGGTGGAGTCCACCGGATTGCCGCTTGGGAACTTCCAGCCCTCATTGAGCTTGAAGGTATAGGTCTTGCCGTCGTCCGATATGGTCCAGCTTTCGGCCAGATAGGGCACGATGTTGGACGAATCGAATTCTGTGGTGCCGTCAGGACCCGGCTTTTCGCCATACTGGGTCAGTCGTACATAGAAATTCTGCACAAAGCCGATGTCCCAAAGCCCGCAGGTCCAGGCCGGGTCAAGATTGCTGGGTGCCGAGGCGATGTTGACTACCATGGTGTCGTCCTGGGCCAGCGCCGGCTGGCTCAGACCCGCGCCCCATAGCGCAGCGGCCAAACAGAGGGCCAACTTAGAATAGTGAAGTCTCATCACATTTCCTTTCTGTCTGGACGGTCAAAGTTTAAAGGATTCCGAGGCATTTCAGTGAGGGTGTTCACGAATAGTCCATGCGAGCCGCAACACTAACACAATCCGAGACCGCGCTGCGCTTGGTTCAGCCAAGATTACGATATTATTTAACTCTAGAGAGCTTTGGCATTGAAAACTTTGATGTTAAGGATTGTGAATTTGGTTCTGTTGCGCTTGGGGTAGGCGTTGCACTTGGGGTAGGCAGAGCCAGCCGCCCATGCTATGATTTAAAGACTGCGATATCGGTCGCACTTGCGATACCAAGCGCGACAGCAGCTAGTAGCATGAATTTTCGGGAATCCGCAGGTCGCCGCTGGCACCCCGGACAGGCCAGATATGACCCAATCCTCCAGTTGAAGGAAAACGCATGAAGATCACATCCATCCGTGTCTATCAGGTCGACCTGCCGCTAAAGGAAGGGCGTTACAGTTGGTCTAACGGTAACTATGTCGAGGTGTTTGACGCCACCGTGGTTGAAGTTCATACCGATGCCGGCATCACCGGCTTGGGCGAATGCTGCCCACTTGGTTCAGCCTATCTGCCCGCCTATGCCACAGGCGTGCGCGCTGGATTGGCCGAGATTGGCCCCAAGGTCATAGGGCTTGATCCTCGCGATCTGGGCACGTTGAACCGCCATATGGACAATGTCCTGCGCGGTCATTCTTATGTCAAAGCCGCCATTGATGTCGCCTGCTGGGATATCTTGGGCAAGGCGACGGGCCTGCCGATCTATCAGCTTCTGGGCGGCAAGGCACAGGACGATATCAAGCTTTATCGCGCGATTTCCCAGATCGAGCCATCCGCCATGGCCGCCAATCTGGCCTCGTACCGCGCGGAGGGCTACACGAAATTCCAGCTCAAGGTCGGCGCGGATGCCGACAGTGACATCGCCCGCATCCGCCTGTGTGCCGCCGCCCTTAAGCCCGGCGACGTGCTGGTCGCCGATGCCAATACCGGCTGGACCATGCATGAGGCCGCCCGCGTGGTGAATGCTGTGCGTGATGTCGATGTTTATATTGAACAGCCCTGCCCAACCTATGAAGAATGCCTTGTCACCCGCCGTCGCACCGCACTACCCTTTGTGCTGGATGAAAACATAGGCTCAGTTCATGATCTGACACGCGGTATTGCCGACGGGGCCATGGATGTGATCAACCTGAAAATCTCCAAGGTTGGTGGGCTGACCAAGGCGAGGCTGATGCGTGATCTTTGCATCGAAGCTGGCGTCCCTATGACGATCGAAGACACCTGGGGCGGCGACATCGTGACCGCGACCATCGCCCATCTGGCGCAGTCGACCCCTGCCGATTTCTGCTTTTCGGCCACCGATTTCAACTCTTACGGCACCAAGGATATCGCCTCTGGCGCACCCAAGCGGGTGAACGGCACCATGCGCGCGTCCGATGGGCCCGGTCTGGGTGTGGAGCCGATCATGGCGGCATTGGGCACCCCGGTGCTGGTGATCTGACGATGCGTTCGCAAAAGGTCATTCATGTCGTCGGTTGCCATGCCGAAGGCGAGGTCGGCGACGTCATCGTGGGCGGTGTGGCCCCTCCGCCCGGGGCGACGCTGTGGGAGCAGTCACGCTGGATTGCCCGCGACCAGACCCTGCGCAATTTCGTGCTAAACGAGCCGCGCGGCGGGGTCTTTCGTCATGTCAATCTGCTCGTCCCGGCCAAGGATCCCAGCGCGGCCGCAGCCTGGATTATCATGGAGCCGGTGCATACTCCGCCGATGTCTGGCTCGAATGCGATCTGCGTGGCCACCGTCTTGCTAGATACCGGACTGGTCCCCATGACCGAGCCGGTGACCCGCTTTATCCTCGAGGCGCCGGGCGGATTGGTCCAGATCGAGGCGCTTTGCAAAGACGGCAAGGCACAGTCGGTCCGGGTGACCAATCACCCCAGTTTTGTTGCGCGTCTGGACGCCAAGCTGGAAGTTGCGGGCCTGGGCACGCTCAGCGTTGACACCGCCTATGGCGGTGACAGTTTCGTTCTGGTCGATGCCCATCAGGCAGGCTTTGCTTTGCGACCGGACGAGGCGGCAGATCTGGCACACGTCGGTATGCGCATAAGGCAGGCAGCCACCGAACAACTCGGCTTCACGCACCCCCTTAACCCCGACTGGAGGCATATTTCCTTTTGCCAGTTCACGACGCCGCTTGCGATCGTGAAGGGAGTCAAGACCGGGCGTAGTGCTGTTGCCATCGAACCTGGCAAACTTGACCGCTCACCTTGCGGAACCGGGTGTTCAGCCCGGATGGCTGTTCTGCAGTCTAAGGGAGATTTGCAGGTTGGCGAAGATTTTGTCGGCCTGTCGATCATCGACAGCCGATTTGAGTGCCGGATCGAGGCCTTGACCGATTTGCAGGGCGTGGCAGCGATCATTCCATCAATTTCAGGTCGGGCTTGGATCACCGAGACCCGACAATTGCTGCTTGATCCCTCTGACCCTTGGCCCGGTGGCTACCGTATTGCCGATACCTGGCCGGGATGAGCCCCTACTGTTTCAGCCAACGCGGGGCCATGATCGCAGCAGACCCTTCCGCCACCCGTTTTTCGCAAAGTCCCTAGCTGTAAGTCCGAGGTTCAAGCCAAGAGCGCAGGAAGTGGTGCAAAATACATAAAGATTCTGCGGTGGGCGATCATGAACAACGATTGGGGTCTGCTGGACTTCTCTGGTGACAAGGATGTTCGGCAGGTTCGCACCCATTTATTGCAGGAATATTTGAACTGGCCGCAGAGCAAACGTCCTGACCTTTCGCCATTAACCCGCAATACGCTGTCATCAACGTTTCCCAATATGATGAAAATTGCCCAAGAAGAAGGGGCAATTGGCGACGTGCCGCAAACACCTCGCTAAGCTGAAGGACAACACCCGCCCGTTCTTTCGATTTGATCCGCTGGTTTCGAAAGCTGACGATGCCTATAAAAAGCTGCTGTCGACTGCCAAGGCAATGTCGATGAAATGTATCGAGGAGCGAGGGATACCAATCACCGTCGATTTGTATGATCTGATCCTGTTTTTGGTTCGTTCGCTTGTTCGCCTGTTAAGCGCCGAGTTTTATGCGCTGACCCATGGTGATGTGATGGTCGCTGATGACCCAAGACGCATGCTGACAATCAGGGACACACAAAGACTGGTAGCGCGCATCTGTGCTCATAAACCTAACCGCAAGTTAACGACCCTATTGTTGCGACCACAGTATGCCAAGCGCACAACGGCTGGAAAGGTGTTTCAGCAGCAGTTCAATGCCTTGTTGAATCGTGCTGGGCTTGAGGTCGATCCCTAGATGGACAAGGCTCATACGCTTTACTCCTTGCGCCATGAGGCGATTTGCATGATGATCTTCAAAAGTAATGGCAAGGTGATCATCGTCAGCCTTGCCAAGAACGCTGGAACATCGGTCGATCAGATCGAACGGTGCTCAGCAAAATATCTGCCACTTTCGAAAGATGTGGCAAAGAACCTGCAAAGCTTTGGGGAGTGAGGGAATGCATCAAGTTAATTGGATGAACCCCTTAAAACGCACCTCACAGTTTTTCTATAAGAGCTCTAATTTAAAAGTGGCAGTTCTTTGCACCGCAATTGTCGGTGCCTACTTGGCCTTGGTCATGACCCGCCAAGCAATTGGTTTTGAGATACCGAACAGCCATGTAAGATCTCTTGGTCTGACGTTTGGCTTTGAAGAATATGACATTATAGCATTTTTTCAGGCGCGTACAGAAAAAATGATTTTAGCATATGTCAAATTCAACCTAATTTGGGACACAATATTTGCCCTGATATACGGTGTCATGTACACAGTTTGGTTATCTGTATTGCTTAAGGCGTATACAGGAAAAGTTCGCCTTTTAAATCTAATACCCTTTTTCCAAGTCATATTTGATTGG
>CAXNKP010000248.1:0-4399 GCA_964202815.1 Stagnihabitans sp.
TCATAAATCGCCGCCAGCGCCAGAAGTCGGCGAACCTGAGGCCCATCCTTCGCCGTCTGCGCAACGGCGCGGACCCTACCGCCGTCAAAATCGTCGCGCAACCGAACCCCAGCCATGGCAAACCTCCTCCGTTTGCCATGTTGAAGCAAATCTCAGACGATTTGGGAATCCCAAAAACGAGTCACCATCAGCGCGCTTTGGTATCAAACGTATGTTGCAACATTTCACCCGCACGGCTTATCCGGCTCGGAACCGCTGCGTGTTCATGTTGGGCAGTTTGGAGGGTATGCACATTGGAGAAATTGCCGCATTTAAAATCGGGGACGTGCTGACGCCGGAAGGTGCTGTGCGAAACGAAATCCAACTGACTGCTGCCCAGACCAAGGGCGGCGAAGCACGCACGGTGCCGCTGAACATGCAGTTGCAAGGGGAATTGGAAATCCAACCGAGCGTGACAGGCCCTTAGGGGGCTGTGTGCTGGCTAAAGGACGTTTTGGCGTTAGCGGCCAAACCCTCCCACGCGGACTGAACACTGAACCGCCAGCGCACAAAGGCCGCTACATCGGCAAGGTCGGCTGCCGAAAGGGGGACTGCCTGCATCCGATGTGCGCTTGACCCAAGCGGCGGTTCGATCCCGCCCAAAACCACGTTGAAAAGATTGGACGGCGTTGGGGCATTTACGGCAAAGGTCTGCCCCAGTGAGACCGGCTGGGTATCGGAGATCCGTTCCTTATGACACTTGAAGCAGTTGACTTTAAAGACATCGGCCCCGGCCAGAACTTGTGGTGTCGCCTGCAAACCGGTCAGCGCAAAGTCGAAACTGTCTGGTAGATCGCGGGCCCTGACGGCGGCGACTTGGGAAGATAGTATTGCCTCGTCGGCGGTTGGCGTGATGGATGCAAGCCAGGTCGCAATGGCGAAAACATCGTCCTCGTTCGCTTCGTACAGGTGATCAACCACAGAAGTCATGGGCCCCGCAGCAATGCTGTGGTGCTTGCTAAGACCGTCAAAAAGGTAATCAACATAGTCGTCCGCCGTCCAACTGATCGGGGAGATCGATGCACCCCCCAGCGGCGGAGCAAGCCAGCCTTCGGCCTCGCCGCCTTGCAGATAGGCGGCCCGATTGACGGCACCAAAAACATTGCGTGGGCTATGGCAGGCAGAACAATGTCCCAGCGTTTCGGCCAGATACTTTCCTCGGTTCTGGTCTTCTGACAGGGCTAAGTCCGGCTGGAATGGGTGGGGATTGTGGAACAGAAGTTTCCATCCGGCAAGAAGCGGGCGGAAGTTAAGGGGGAAGATCAGTTCGTTTGCTTGGGCCTGTGCGCTGACCGGATCTTGGGACATCAAATAGGCGTAAAGTGCTTGCATGTCGGTGTCTGTGATGGCGGCAAAATGGTCATAGGGAAAGGCAGGATAAAGGTGCTTGCCTTGCCGATCGATCCCATCGCGCATGGCCCGGTCAAAGGCCGCAAGCGACCAAGTTCCGATGCCGGTGTCCCGGTCAGGGGTGATGTTGGTCGAATAGATCGTGCCAAAGGGTGTCTGCAGCGCCAGCCCCCCGGATGTATCGTGGTTGCCTTTTGCCGTATGGCAGGCCGCGCAATCGCCGATCATGGCAAGGTTTGCGCCTTGGTTGACCAAGTCTTCTGTCAGCGCTTGGGCATCGATCCGGTCGATGGGGGCAATTTCGCCGGGAAAGACATTCGCCACATAGCCGCCGGTGACGATCAGTGCTGCAACACACGCCCCCGTTGTGATCTTCCACGCGTTCATGGCCGTACCCCTATCTTATTGAGTTTTTGTCTTTTGTTGTCTGATATCATGAATTACCGCCTGACCCCCGGCGTTTCGACCAAGAGCCCGGTGCCGCGCACGGCAAGGAATATCTCAAGTGCCAAAAACGCATCCGACCCATAGGCGTAGGGTTCTGACCGGATGGATTCCATGCACCAGGTGAACATCCTTTGCCGTGATCCAACCTCTCCCCAAGCCAGCCGATAAATCGGGAAGTCGTTGATCTGACCCTGACTGATCGTATCGCCGCGCAGCTTTTCGCCCCAGTGATCCTGATGGCAATTGGCACACGACAGATTGAGTTGGCCGCGGCGCGTCTGAAAGATTTGTTCGCCCTTGTCGATCCATGGCTGGGTGTCTGGTGTGACCGCAACGGCCATCGGCATCCCGCGGGATTGGAATCCGATCAAAGCTGACAGGGCAAGAAGGTCTGGCGCACCTTCCGTCAGCGGCACTCCGCCCGATTTGGTCTGGATTTCGGTGTTGATCTTCATCTCAAGGTTGACCAAGCGCCCGCTGACCGCATCGATTTGTGGATAGCGGGCGGCAACGCCGCGCATGTCAGCCACAATGTCTTGATGGCATGACCGGCAGGTGGCACCGCCAGTCAACCAAGGTTGGTCCCAAAGGCCAGTTCCGGCCTCGACCAGAAACATCGCGGGGTTCATGAAGTCATCATCCTGAAGGTCGCGCGTTGCGGGCTCCATGAAAGCATACCCAGAAACTGGCCGGAAATCCTGTGTATCGGCAGCAACGCCGAAAGCGGTGAAGATCAGGGTGGGCCAAAGAAAATTTGCTTTCATGTCATGTCAGTCTTTTAGCGTCATCAAAAACGCAACGACGTCCTCGATATCCTGCGCTTGGTAGATCGTTTGGCCAAGCCACCTGCGACCCACGCGCAAAAGGCCCTTGGTGGAATAATAGGGCGGCATAATCGTGTCAGATTGAAAAACGCGGGCATCAATGATGCGTTGGCGCAACTCCTCCGCGCTATACCGGCCCGCAACGCCTGCCAATGAGGGGGCCAGTTGGCCCTGACCGGGATCTGGCAGAGATGGGATCTGGTGACAGATCAGGCAGCTTGGCTTGGTGGCGTCACGGAGGATCGCTAAGCCCCGGTCGGGGCTACCTGCGATTTGCGTCAAGGGTCCAAGCACGACTTCGCCTTCGGCGCTGGTCAAAACACAGGCTGCGGCTGCAAGAACTATGAAAAACTGCCACTTGGCGACCGTCACCGCTTTAGCCGAAAAGATGCGTTGTCAGATTGTCATACCAGCTGCGGGCGTGATCAGCTTCGGTGGCGCGCACCTCTGGCGGGGCGTCGGCCACACTCGTGCCGCCTGCCCCCTCGACCGATTTGAGCCGGCCCTCCTCAGTCACACGGTAAACGCCTGCGATCGAAATTCCATAAGTTGGCGATACGAAACTATAGCATGTGTTCAGCAGCGTACCGCGGTTGGGGATCTGGTCGCGCAGAAGGGCAGCAAGGACATGGGCACAGACAGCACCCTGCACAGCTGCGGAAAAACCGCTTTTTGGCATGTCTCCGACAATGGCAGCATCGCCCAACACATGCACGCCGGGCACAAAAGACGATTCAAACGTTGCCTGATCAATCCCGCACCATTCCGCGTCACCACCAAGACCTGCCTCAAGCAGAAACTGTGGTGCTTTTTGCGGCGGGATAAAGTTGATCACGTCGCCACGAAAGGATTCAAAAGCAGTAACGATGGTCATCTGCGCGCCATCCACATTCAGAATGCCGCCGTTGCTGGCAAAGGGCACGAAACTTATCATGCCGGGATAAAGCGCGTCCCAAGCCTTTGTGAACAAGGACTGTTTGGAAAATGTATCCTTGCCATCGATGATGATGATCTTGGCGGTCGGGTTATTCCGCGACAGGTAATAGGCCATCAGGCTGGCCCGTTCATAAGGTCCGGGCGGGCAACGATAGGGGTTGTCGGGCACCGAGATAAGAACCGTTCCGCCCTGCGGCATCGCAGTCAATTGATCGCGCAAAAGCACTGTCTGCAGCCCAGCCTTCCAAGCATGGGGCATCACCGCCTCCAAATCCTTGGAATAGCCCGGCACCGCATCATATTTCAGGTCAATCCCGGGCGAAACCACAAGCCGATCATAGGCGACAGTACTGCCATCGTGCATGCGCACAAGCCGCGCGGCAGGGTCGATGGTGGACGCCAGGCCAATAACAACCTCAATACCCTGCGCAGCCAATGCGGAATATCCGAAGGTGATGGTTTCCATCGGCCGTTCGCTTGCAATCACCAAGTTGGAAAACGGGCACGTGGTGAATTTGGCCGCTTCGGTGATCAATGTCACGTCAATATCTGGATCCACCTGCCGCAGGGTCCGCGCCGCCGACGCCCCCCCAAAGCCGCCTCCCACAATCACCACCTTGGCCCGTCCTACCGCCAGTGCAGGCGCCGCGAGGAAAACTCCTGAGACTGCCGCTGTAGACAAAGCAAGGGTTTCACGTCGGTTGAGCCGCTTCATTGTGAGGGTTCCTTGATCTGCGAAATAAAGCGCGCAAGGCCTTCCAGGTCTGCCTCCGGCATGCCGACCAGAAGCCGATGCATGATCG
>CAXNKP010000249.1:0-4377 GCA_964202815.1 Stagnihabitans sp.
CGGATCTCGCGGTTTTTGCCTTCGCGCAGGCCGATGGTCAGCCACGCGTTGGCCCCTTGGATGCGGTCTAGCATCACATTCATCGGCTGAAAGCGCTCGCCGTCGACCGTGATGCCTTTGCGCAAGGGTTCAAGATCGACATCGGTCGGATTGCCGTTGATACGCACGCGGTACTTGCGCAGCCAGCCGGTCGAGGGCAGTTCTAACCGGCGCTTTAGCTCGCCGTCATTGGTAAGAAGCAGCAACCCTTCCGAGTTCAAATCCAGCCGCCCCACAGACATGACACGCGGCATATCTGGCGGCAGGGTTTCAAACACCGTCTGGCGGCCCTTTTCGTCGGATTCCGATGTCACCAGCCCTTCAGGCTTGTAATACAGCCACAACCGCGCCGGTTCGGCAGCCGCCACAGGCTTGCCGCCCACGGTGATCTTGTCGCGGTCGGTGACGTTCAGCGCGGGCGAGGTGATGACCTTGCCATTGACCGCCACTTCGCCAATTTCACTCAACCGCTCCGCCTCGCGCCGCGAGGCGATGCCGGCCCGTGAGAGGACTTTGGCAATACGCTCGCCCGCAGGGGTCGCTTTTTCGGCGGCCACGGCTGCGGCGGGGGTTGATTTCGGGGGCATTCGGGGGACCTATCACGATAGAAAAAGCGTGGCGGCGTGTTGCCGACACAATCGACAGGATATTTGACCCAGCATGAAAGAGCAACGCGCCTTCCTGTCTTTCATGGAACAGGCCCTTGAAGAGGCCAAAGCCGCAGCCCTGCGCGGTGAGGTTCCGGTGGGCGCGGTGGTGGTTTACGGCGGCCAAGTGGTCGCGCGCGCAGGCAACCGCACCCGCGAATTGGCCGATCCCACGGCCCATGCCGAGGTGCTGGCCATCCGCGCCGCTTGTGCGGCTTTGGGGTCGGAACGCCTGACGGGGCATGACCTTTATGTCACGCTGGAACCCTGCCCGATGTGTGCTGCAGCCCTGTCTGCCGCGCGGATCGGGCGGCTTTATTACGGCGCGTCAGACCCCAAATCCGGCGGCGTGGCGCATGGCGCGCGGGTGTTCTCGCATGCCCAATGCCACCATGTGCCCGAGGTTTATGACGGTTTAGCGGCAGTCGACGCTGAAAGCCTTTTGAAAAACTTTTTCGCCGCCCGCCGCCCGCCGATCACGAATTAGACTTCGATCGGCTGCAAAACTTGCGGTTCGATCACCTTCACCCCGGGCAGGCCCGCCGCCAAAACTTCGGCCGATTGTTCCAGCAAGGGGAAGGTGCGGTAGTGGCAGGGGATGACGGTTTTGAAACTGAAATAGCGTTTGGCGGCATAGGCGGCGCGGGCCATGTCCATGGTGAAATGGCCGCCTGCCGACAGGATGCCAATATCGGGCTTATGGTAATCGCCCATCCAATCCATATCGGCCATGATGTCGGTATCGCCCGACACATAGATCACATGCCCTTCGCCTGCGATCATAAAGCCCGCCTCAGACCCCACCGCCACCGGCCCGTTCGCCCCAGTGGCCGAGGACGAATGGCAGGCGTTGACCATCGTCACCTTGGCCCCGTTGCAATCAATCGTCCCACCTTTGTTAAAGCCAGTGATCTCGACCCCTTCGGTCGCGGCGAGATAGCCCACAAGGTCGTAGATCCCCGCGATTTTCACGCCAGCCTCTTTGGCAATCGCCACAGCATCGCCGGTATGATCGCCGTGGCCATGGGTGAGAAGAATATGGGTGACACCGGCCACCGCTTCGGCGCGGCGCTCGGCGGGGAACAGCGGGTTGCCGGTCAGCCAAGGGTCAATCAGCAAAACCGCTGTGCCGATTTCGATGCGAAAGCCGGAATGGCCAAGCCAGATGATATTCATAGGGAGCTGTCCTTACAAAAGATTGAGGTCAAAACGCCAACCGTACACATTTTGACGCGCAGGAAAAGGACTGTTGGCCGTGCGCCGTCTTGCGGGCTGATCCGCAGGCCGCTAAAGGGAAAGCCGAACTGACGGGGGCGCGCTGCCCTCTTTAACCAAGGAACCCGTCCCATGTCGATTGACACCGCGACCGCGCGCAAGGTGGCCAAACTCGCCCGTATTCGGGTGGAAGAGGCCGATCTGCCCAAGCTGGCCGAGCAGCTTTCTGGCATCTTGGGCTTTATGGAGCAGTTGAACGAGGTCGATGTGACAGGGATCGAGCCCATGGTTTCCGTCACCCCGATGCGTTTGGCGCGGCGGACGGATGTGGTAAGCGATGGCAACATTCAATCGCAAATTCTGGCGAATGCGCCCGATGCCCGCGAAGGCTTTTTTGCCGTGCCCAAGGTGGTGGAATAATGACAAACCCGAACCAGATGACCATCGCTGCCGCCCGTGATGCGCTGCGCAAGGGCGAGCTGTCTGCCGTTGATCTGACCATGTCATGTCTTACGGCTATGGATGCGGGCGATGATCTGAACGCATTTGTGCACAAGACCCCTGACATCGCGCTAACCCAAGCGCGCGCGGCGGATGTGCGGCTGAAGGCGGGCGGTGCCCCTGATCTGTGCGGCATTCCGCTGGGGATCAAGGATTTGTTTTGCACCAAGGGCGTGGCCTCGCAGGCGGCGTCTAAGATTCTGGCGGGATTTAAACCCGAATACGAATCAACTGTTACGACCAAGCTGTTTGATGCGGGGGCTGTCATGCTTGGCAAGCTGAACATGGACGAATTCGCCATGGGCTCGTCCAACGAAACCTCGTGCTACGGCGATGTGATCAACCCGTGGAGGATCGACGACCGCAAGCTGACGCCGGGGGGGTCTTCGGGTGGGTCAGCCGCAGCCGTGGCGGCGGATTTGTGTTTGGGGGCGACGGGCACGGATACCGGCGGGTCGATCCGCCAGCCGGCGGCCTTTACCGGCATCACGGGCATCAAGCCCACCTATGGGCGCGTCAGCCGCTGGGGGATTGTGGCCTTTGCCTCGTCTTTGGATCAGGCGGGGCCTATGACGAAATCGGTGCGCGATGCGGCGATTTTTCTGGGCGCGATGTGTGGCTATGATGCCAAAGATTCCACCTCGGCCAATATCCCCGTGCCCGATTTTGAAGCGGCCTTGACGGGCGATATTCGCGGCAAGAAGATTGGCATTCCCAAAGAATACCGCATGGACGGTATGCCTGCCGAGATTGAAGCCCTGTGGCAAAACGGCATAGCGATGATGAAAGACGCAGGCGCTGTCATCGTCGACATCTCGCTGCCCCATACCAAATACGCTTTGCCGGCCTATTATGTGATTGCACCGGCTGAGGCGTCGTCCAACCTCGCGCGCTATGACGGGGTGCGCTATGGCCACCGCGCCAAGCTGGCGGCGGGCGATGGCATCACCGAGATGTACGAAAAAACCCGCGCCGAAGGCTTTGGCCCCGAAGTGCAGCGCCGCATCATGGTGGGCACCTATGTGCTGTCGGCGGGCTTTTATGACGCCTATTACAACCGTGCGCGTAAGGTGCGCGCGCTTATCAAGCGCGACTTTGAACGGGTGTTTGACGCAGGGATTGATGCGATCCTCACCCCCGCCACCCCATCCTCGGCCTTTGGCTTGGGCGAGATGGCCTCGGCCGATCCGGTGGAGATGTATCTGAACGACGTCTTCACCGTGACGGTGAACTTGGCCGGATTGCCCGGGGTTGCGGTGCCCGTGGGGCTGGATGCCAAGGGCCTGCCGCTGGGTCTGCAACTGATCGGCCGCCCGTGGGACGAGGCGGGCCTTCTTAATCATGCCTATGTTTTGGAACAGGCGGCGGGTTTTGTGGCCAAGCCAGCCAAATGGTGGTAGGCAGCCGCTGGTATCCTTGGGTTTGGGGCAATGAAAACATGCGCGCATCTTTTGCGGTGATGGGTCTTTTGGCGGTTCTGTCGGCCTGTTCGACGACCGATAGCGGCGCAGATTCTGGTCTGCCAGACTATAACAGCACGATCAACGGCGCGGTGCCCCAAGCCTATGGCACCCAAGCGCCCCTAGCACAGGGCTTTTCCACCGATTCCGCCGGCGCGGCCATGGCCGCTGCTGAAAGCGGGGCCCTGCCCTTGGAGCCAAGCTTGCAGACCGTCACAAGCCAACCGCTTGGTGCGCAGGTTGGCAGCCCGCAGGACTTGCCGCCTATTGACGACACGGCTTGCAGCGGGCGGGGCAATGCTTTTGCGGGCATTGCCGAGACGACCTCTGAGATGAACTTCGTTCAGGGCGGCGTGTCGGACGAGCAAGATTTTGGTGCCGTTACAACCCGTGAAACCATCGCCTCGGACAAAGAGCGTATTGCCTGCAACAAGCAGCAGTATGTGGTGGTGCAACCCGGTGCCTTGCCGCAACGCCCTGCCAGGGACGGGCCGAACATAGCGGCCTATGCCCTT
>CAXNKP010000250.1:0-4373 GCA_964202815.1 Stagnihabitans sp.
TAGTAATCTTGATCCAGCGCTGCGCGCATATAGAACGGCTGGCCGTTCAGGAACATCTGCCCGCCTTGGCTGGTAAAGGCGCGAAAGCCAAAGCTGTGGCGGGTGACATCGCGGGGGTGGTCTTTGATTAACATCACCGCAGCTGTGTAAAGGTTCGGGGCATCGGGCGACCAAAGGAGCGGCTTGGCTACCTGAAGTACCACTTCAATCTGCGTAGCACCCAAAGTCACGCGGGCAGAGGCGGCCTGACCCTGCGGGCCCGAAATCGTCACCAGCGCCTCGGCCCCCAGCGCCGCGGGCGGCACTGTCAACGTCAAAGCAACCCTGCCCAACAGATCGGCCACGATCTTGCACTGCGACAGATGCACCGCATCGCGCCCCTCTAGCGCAACACTTTGCCAGATGCCGCCGATGGGCCCATACCAACTTTGTTTGCCATGCGGGATTTCGGCGAAGGCGATCCCTGCGTCATTGGGCCCGCCGACGGGCAGAAGGCAGCGCACCACAAGAACGTTGATATCTTTCAGCAACGCCGCTGGCACGGCGATCTCAAAGGGCAGATAGCCGCCCTCGTGCCGGCCTAAGCTTTGGCCATTTACCACAACCTCCGCCAGATAGCTGACCGCGCCAAAGCACAAGACGGCCTCGCCCTTGGGGCGGGGGAACTGGCGGCGGTAGGTGGCCCGACCAGAGGTTTGGCGCAGATCGGCAAACTGGGCCTGCCATGGCAAGGGCACTTGGGCCACACGTGACACAGCATCTGTTTCGTGTTGAAACTGCCAGTCGCCGTCCAACGAGATCACATCGCGCATGCCAAGCCCTGCCCCTATTTGCTAATATTATTATCAGTAGGCAAGGAACCGCCCCCTGACAAGCGAATCGTTTGGCGCTAGACAGCGCCATGACCAAGCGCCGCACCATGACCGATATCGCCCTTGCCGCAGGGGTTTCGCAGGCGACTGTCTCTTTGGTGTTGAACGAGGTGCCCAATGCCCGCGTCTCATCCGACACCCGTGCGCGGGTGAAAGAGGTCGCGCAAAGTCTGGGCTATGCGCGCAAAACCGCCCCCCGTCTGGCCGAGGCGCGCTTGATCGGGATGCGGCTTGACGATGTCTCCTCAACCCCCTTCGCCGCGCCCTTTATCGAAGGCGCACGGGCCGAGGCTGCGGCCCACGGCGTTGTGGTGGCCGTGATCTGTACCGGTGCCGATCCGGTGGTGGAACTGGCCGCCCTGCAAATGCTGCGCGATGCGGGGGCGTTTGGGGTGCTGTATACCAGCCTTGTGACGCGCCTTGTGACCCCGCCCGCCCTGTTGGGCCAGATGCGGGCGGTTCTGGTCAACTGCCATGACCGCGACCATCTTTTACCCTCTGTCACCCCGGGTGATGTGACGGGGGCATTTGTTGCGACAGCCGCCCTGATCGCCGCAGGCCACCGCCGCATCGCCCATCTGCCCGGCGAGGCTTGGACTGAAGCCGCCCGCGATAGGTTGCTGGGCCATCGGCGCGCCCTTGCTGCACTGGGCCTTGCCTTTGATCCGCGTCTTGTCAGCCAGCCCGCTTGGACAGTGGCCTCTGGCCGAACCCAAATGGCCGCTCTCTTGGATCTGCCCGACCCGCCCACAGCGGTGTTCTGCTTTAATGACCGCGTGGCCATCGGCGCTTACGAGGCGCTGAGGGCGCGGGGTTTGGCTGTGCCGCAGGATGTGTCGGTGGTGGGTTTTGACAATGACGACCTTTCCGCCCTGTTGCAGCCGCCCCTGACCACCGTGGTGCTGCCGCATGACGAGATGGCGCGCTGGGCCGTGGCCCAGCTGTTAGAGCGTTCAGGTCCCACAGCCCCCCTGCGCGTCAAGATCGACTGCGACCTTATCGCCCGCGACTCCATCGCGGCACCACGGCTGATTTGACCAAACCAGACTTTCCGATATAGAAGACCCCAGTGATCCGAAGTTCAAAAGGACTCCCCCCCATGAGCCGAAATTTCCTGATCGTGGATCCCGAAGACGGGATCGATGTTCTAAAGGCCTTCGCCTCTCCGGCACGGATCGCTATTTTGAAACTGCTGCATGATTCCGGCGCGCTGAACGTCAACGAAATCGCCCAAAGGTTGGAACTGCCGCAATCGTCGGTGTCGTCCAACATTCAGGTGCTGGAAGACGCGGGCCTGATCCGCACCGAAACCCAGCGCGCCAAAAAGGGCAACCAGAAGATCTGCCACACCCTCTTTGACGAGGTGATGGTGATGTTCAAGAAAGATCCCAAATCCGCCAACCAAGACACGATCGAAGTGGCGATGCCCTTGGGGCTTTACACCACCTGCGAAGTCTCGGCCCCTTGTGGGCTATGCTCGCGCGACGGGATCGTGGGGCTTTTGGATGTGCCAGATACATTCCTTGATCCGGGCCGCATGTCGGCAGGATTGATCTGGTTCACGCGCGGCTTTGTGGAATACCAATTTCCAAACAATATCAAATTGATGCAGGGTGAGATCTCGGTGCTGGAATTCTCGATGGAGCTGTCCTCCGAAGTGCCGGGAACGGCGGCGGATTGGCCGTCAGATATCAGCTTTAGCGTCAATCAGGTGGAAGTCGGCACTTGGACATCGCCGGGTGATTATGGCGACAAGCGCGGAGTTTATACGCCCGATTGGTGGAAACTGAAGGGAAGCCAGTACGGGATGCTCAAATCGGTGCGCGTGACGGCGGATGGCACTTTTGTCGACGGGATGAAGATTTCACCGCTAACCCTGCGCGATCTGGATGTGGACAAGCACCGCTCGATCCGTTTTCGCATCGGCGTGAACGAGACGGCCCGCCACCCCGGTGGGATCAACATCTTTGGTCGCGGCTTTGGCAACTATGATCAAGACATCGTCATGCGCATCAGTGCTGCACGTTAGCAGCCGAATCCCCTTGACGTAACATCCCGAATTGCCGATCTATATCGGAAAGACGGATATACGACACCCATGGGAGGGGACATGAAAGCCACCGTAACGGCCCACAGCGATTTTATCATCTCGCAGGTCGATGACCGCGTCTATTCGGCCTTTCTGGAACATCTGGGCCGCGCCATCTATACCGGCATTTATGAACCCGGCCACCCCACCGCCGACAAAGACGGCATGCGCGGCGATGTGGTTGATCTGGTGCGCGATTTGAACATTCCTTACGTGCGCTACCCCGGTGGCAACTTTGTGTCGGCCTACAACTGGGAAGACGGAATTGGCCCGCAAGAGAACCGCCCCGTGCGGCTTGATCTGGCGTGGCACACGGCTGACGGCAACGCCGTGGGCGTGCATGAATTCATGGCGTGGTGCGACACAGTGGGCACCAAGGCGATGCTGGCAATCAACCTAGGCTCGCGTGGGTTGGATGAGGCGCGCAATTTTGTGGAATATGTCAACGGCCCCGTCGGCAGCTATTGGGGCGATCTGCGCAAGAAGAACGGTCATGCCGAACCTTTCAACGTGGATATGTGGTGCTTGGGCAACGAGATGGATGGCCCTTGGCAGGTTGGCCATAAAACCGCAGACGAATACGGCCGATTGGCCAATGAAACCGCCAAGACCCTGCGCGCCTTTGACAAAAACTTGCAACTGATCGTTTGCGGCTCGTCCAATTCCGATATGAAGACCTATCCCGAATGGGAAAGGATCGTGCTGGAACATACCTACGAGTCGGTCGATTACATCAGCTTGCACATGTATTTCGCCAACCGTGCCAAGCACACGCAAAACTATCTGGCGCTGAACCACAAGCTGGATCGCTATATCTCAACTGTCGAGGGCACGATCAATCTGGTCAAAGCCAACAAACGCTCCAAGCATGATGTCGCGATCAGCTTTGATGAGTGGAACGTCTGGTACCATTCCAACGCGCAAGACCGCGCGATTTTAGAGGGTAACTCTGGCTGGCCCCATGCGCCGCGTTTGCTGGAAGACATCTACAACTTCGAAGACGTTTTGCAGGTGGGCTGTATCCTGAACACCTTTATACGCAAATCGAACGTGGTCAAAATCGCCTGTATCGCGCAGCTGGTGAACGTGATTGCGCCGATCGTGACCGAACCGGGCGGGGCGGCTTGGCGGCAGACGATCTATTACCCCTACTACTTCGCCTCGATCTTCGGGCGTGGGGTGGCGCTGAACCTGGCGGTGAAATGCCCGGGCTATGATGCCGATGTGGCAGACATTGTGCCCTATCTCGATATCGCCGCCACCCATGATGCCGAGGCGGGCACTGTGACCTTCTTTGCCGTCAACCGTCATCCGACCGAAGATCTGGTCCCCGAAATCGCCCTGCACGGCTTTGGCGATTTGCAGGTGATCGACCATCAGGTGATGACACATTCCAATCTGAGTGCCGTCAA
>CAXNKP010000251.1:0-4366 GCA_964202815.1 Stagnihabitans sp.
GGCTTTGTTTGGCGGCGTTGAATATCAGATATCCCCCAAATGGTCGGCCAAGGTCGAGTATTCGTCCGACGCCTATGCCGATGAATCCGACAAACGCAAGATGTTCGACCGCGCCAGCCCGATGAACTATGGCTTGGAATACCGACCTAACGCCACCTTCAGCCTTGGCGTATATGCGCTTTACGGCAGCAAAATCGGCGTGAATCTGAATGCCGTACTCAATCCTGACCAGCGCCCACAAGGTGGCATTGGCGGGCCGGCTCCCTTGCCTATTCGTCCGCGCCCTGCTGATCCTGCCTATTGGGCCCGCGATTGGGCAACCAAGGCTGACGCAAACGACACTGTGTTGCGCAGTCTTGCAGTGACGTTGGAAGATAGCGGCATTGTGATCGAATCTGTTGGTTTGACGGCGACAACCGCGCAGGTCAGGTTTCGCAATGCAAAGTATGATGCAGCAGCCCAAGCCATTGGTCGCCTTGCCCGTGCCATGGCCTTTGTGCTGCCGGCATCGGTGGAGCATTTCCAGTTGGTGCCCATCGACCATGGTATGGCAGGCGCGATGGTTGTGCTGTCACGCGCCGATTTAGAGCGTTTTGAATTTGCGCCAGACGGGGCAACGCTGCTGCGCGCGAAAAGCCAAATTGTTACACCGGCAGACCCGCTGGCCGGCACCAAGACCAACTCCGAACTCTATCGCCACTTCACGTGGTCGTTGCTGCCCTATGTCCATACCCGCCAGTTTGATCCAGCCAACCCGTTGCAAGCCAGCCTAGGCCTGCGCCTCTCCAGCCAATATGAACTGGCGCGCGGGACGTTCCTGTCTGGGTCTGTGACAAATATCCTCACCTCAAACATCGCAGATTCCGGGAGGGGAGCCAATTCAATCTTGCCCCATGTCCGCTCTGATTCGATCCTGTATGACACGCAGGCCAACCCCGACATCGAAAGGCTGACGTTGGCCTATTTCGCCGGACTTGCGCCTGATGTTTTTGGCCGTGTTACCGCAGGCTATCTTGAACGGGGCTTTGCCGGAATTTCTTCTGAAATTCTTTACCGGCCTACTGGCAAGCTGTGGGCCTTGGGCGTGGAGGCTAACTCTGTAGCGCAGCGCAATACCAATGGCTTGTTGGGTTTTGGCCAGTATGACTATGCGGTCGCCACGGGTCATCTATCGGGGTATTTTGATTTGGGCGCCAGTTATCATGCCCAGATCGACCTAGGTCGCTATCTGGCCGGTGACGTTGGCGCGACGGTAAGCCTGACGCGTGAGTTCGAGAATGGCTGGTCCGTCGGGGCCTTTGCCACCAAAACAGATGTCTCGGCCGAAGATTTTGGCGAAGGCTCGTTTGATAAAGGCATCACACTGCAAATCCCCTTCACTTGGTTTTACGGCAAATCAACCCGGGCGAGTGCTGGCATGACCATTCGGCCCATCGGGCGCGATGGTGGGGCCAAACTGGTGGTCGATGACCGACTTTACTCCGTTCTACGCAGTTACGACCAGCGCAAGATCGACGCGCAATGGGGGCGGGTATGGAAGTGAGGCGCAAGAAAACCGCTGCCTTCGTCTTCGCCCTGTTTTGGCTTCTAGCGGGGTGTGGTACCGATCCGGTCGCGCAAGAAAGCCGGTCGAACCTGCCCGAACGGCAGGCGGTAGCGGCCATGGTGTCTGGCCTTTTTGTCAAACCCAAGCCCACCCCCGTCGATCCTGCCGCTGTGGCGGCTGTGCGTCGGGCGTTGGAGCAGGCCGGTCAACCGGTGCTTTTGGTGCGGGTCCCGTCGATTGGATATGCAAATCTATTCGCCCCCTATGGCCAAAACGGCGCCGTCACCACATGGGCCAGCGCATCCTATCAAAGCATCGCGTTGCAGGGCGGGCTTTTGGTCGCTACCCGTGGCTTTGGCCCAGATTTGATGTCGGCCAATGTGCCAACACTGGCACAGGTGCGGCGCGGGGCTGGCACTTTTCTTCGCGATTACTTTGACTTAGATGGGGCAGATCAAAACCGCCACCTAAGGTATAGCTGCACGTTTTCCCATGCCGGGTTTGAGCGGATCGATATCTTTGGCGCGCATTATCCCACGCGCAAAGTGGCTGAGTTTTGCCGTGGTTCTGACTTGTCGTTCGAAAATGCCTATTGGTTCGATGCCGATGGCAGTTTGCGCCAAAGCGCCCAACGCGCCGCACCGGGCCTGCCTTTGGTGCAGATAGGTCGCGTCGTTAACTGAGTTTGGTGGCGAACTTTACAGCGTTACTAACTTAGGATAACACTCAAGACACATTTTTGGAAAGGGAATCGTCAAATGTATAAACTTATAGGGGTGCTCTTGACCGTTACGCTGACGTCCACCATGGCCTTGGCACAAACTCCCGCCACGGGCTCAATTGGGGCTGGTGCGGGTGCTGCCGGAACCGCTGGTGGTGCAGTGGGGGCAACTACTGCTGGAGGTCTTGCCGGCGCTGCAGGCCTTGGCCTTGGACTTGGCACTTTGGGTGCCGGACTAGGACTAGGTCTTTTGGGTACGTTGGCATTTCTTGCCGCTGGACAGGGCAGCACGACGTCGGTAACGCCCGTAAGCCAATAACACAGAGTTGGGTTCATCGCAAATTAGCAGGCGCACATCCTAGGCGCCTGCTATAAAGCACGCAGCAGCCATCCAAAAAAGGATCACGCGTGCGTCGTTTGCGGCTTCAGCCTGATTTCTTGGCTTTTCTGGTCCGTCTTTATCAGCGGACAGAGCAGGCAGAGCTTGACTTGATCTCTGCCGGTGTGGCGTTTTTTGGCTTTCTGGCGCTGTTTCCCGCCGCTGCCGCGCTGATTGCGATTTGGGGCGCGGTGTTTGACCCAACGGTCATCCAAACCCAGCTTGAGTTGCTGAAGGGTTTTTTGCCGCCGGATGCGCTGACCCTGCTGCAGGGTCAGGTGCAGTCGCTGTTACAAATGCGTGGGTCGCAACTGGGTTGGACCACGGCGCTGTCAACGCTGTTTGCGCTTTGGTCGGCGCGGGCGGGGGTGGCGGCGCTGATCCGGGGCCTCAACGCCATTCACCACATGCCCAACCGCCGCAGTGGGTACCATCAACTGCAAGCCGTATTGCTGACGCTTGCCCTGATCGGGCTTGCCCTCGCGGCCATGTTGGTCACCGTTGTGGCTCCGCTTGTCATAGGGCTGCTGCCCTTACCGGGGGATGATGCGGTGTTGCTGCACCGCGCCAACCTGGCGCTGGGTGTGGTGTTGGTTTTGGCATCTTTGGGCTTGGCCTATCGTTTTGGCCCGAATCACGGCCCGACACACCCGCCGCTTTTAAGCTGGGGTCTGTTGGTGGCTGTCGTCTTGTGGGCTTTGGCAGCGCGGGGGTTCATGCTGTATCTTGCGAACTTCCCGGCCTACAACCGGGTGTACGGGTCGATCGGGGCGGTGGTGGTATTGCTTATTTGGCTTTACGTCAGCGCCTATACCGTGCTTTTAGGGGCTGCCGTTGATGCAGAGTTACACCGCAGGCGCAAACCAGATTCTTAGTAATCGCGCGTCAGGAACAGGCCCAAACCGGTTGCCCCTTCGGAATCTGTATGGGTTTTTGCGGTGAGGTTGCGGCCAAGATCATAGTTCAGGCTGATCGAAGATGTGCCACCTTGGCCTATGGCCACCTCGCTATAGGCATTGTCGCCCAGATACTTGCCCGCCGTGACTGTTGCGTTGCCCGTGCCATCGGCCTGCACGTCCAGATTGTCTAGCAGCGTCTTGCGCCGGATGGCCCCCATCACGCCATCGCCGCCCCGGCCGGCCAAAGTGGCCACCGCCACCCCCAGTTGCGCCGCTTGAAAGGCGCTGATCTTGTCGAGGCTGCGGTCAAACAACAGGTGGGCCAAAACCTGTTCCTGTGGCAAATCGGGCAGCGAGGTGAAGGTAACGGCGGGGTTGATCGCGTCACCCTCGATCAAAACTGAGGAAGTGATCCCCCCACTTTCGATGCCAGCCAGAATATGCACATAGGGCACCAAGGCCCCCTGCAGTTGCACCTGCGCTTCGCGCAGCACCATACGGCGGCCCAGAATATCCAGGCGTCCCCGCAGCAGGTTGAAAGCGCCCGAAGGCGTGATCCTGGCCGTCGTGCCGCGCAAAATCAGGGTGCCGCCCAGTTCTGAATCCAGCCCGCGGCCGCGGAGAAAGACTTGATTTGGCGCAGATAACGTCACATCCAGCCCATATCCTGCCCCTGTCGGCGTTGCCCCAACCGTTGGGCCAAGCCCCGCGCGCTGACGTGTGGCCTGTGACCCAGCGGGTTCGCTCTCATGCCGCATGTCGGGCAAATCGCCCGCGCTATTGGCGCTGGTCGAGGGGATTTGCAGCTCTGTCTTGCCAAG
>CAXNKP010000252.1:0-4364 GCA_964202815.1 Stagnihabitans sp.
GAGCAATCCTGTGTTAGGCGAGTGGAAGACGGCGTTTGGCTTGCCGCCCTTTGGGCAGATCGTTGATGCCGATTTCGCCCCTGCTTTTGACGTGGCCTTGGCCGAGGCGCGCGCGCGGGTGGCCGAGATTGCAAGTGATCCGGCAGAGCCTAGTTTTACCAATGTGATCGAGGCGCTGGAGCTGAGCGAGGAGACGCTGTCGCGGGTGAGCGGGGTGTTTTACAACCTGACCGGTGCCGACAGCACGCCTGCGCGTGAGGATTTGCAAAGTGTAATGGCCCCGAAGCTGTCGGCCTATGCCTCCGAGATCACCAACAACCGCGCCTTGTTTGGCCGGATCGAGACCCTTTGGCAGGCGCGTGATACGCTGGGGCTAGAGCCCGAGCGGGCGCGGGTGTTGGATCTGTATCGGCGGATGTTCATGCGTTCGGGCGCTTTGCTGGAGGGGGCGGCGTCAGCGCGGCTGACGGATGTGAAATCGCGCCTTGCCGTCTTGGGCACGCAGTTCAGCCAGAACCTGTTGGCCGATGAGCGTGCGTGGGTGATGCCCTTGGCTGAGCAGGACTTGCACGGTTTGCCCGGGTTTGTTGTTGCCGCAGCGCGGGCGGCAGGCGCGGAAAAGGCGATGGCCGGGCCGGTGGTGACGCTTTCCCGTTCGATCATCGTGCCCTTCTTGCAATTCTCGCCCCGCCGCGATCTGCGGCAAAAGGCGTATGAGGCTTGGGTGCAGCGCGGGGCTAATGGCGGGGCGACAGACAACCGCGCCATTGCCGCCGAAACCCTGCGCCTGCGCGAAGAGCGGGCTAAGTTGCTGGGCTACGCCAGTTTCGCCGATTACAAGCTGGAACCGGAAATGGCCAAAACCCCCGCCCGCGTGCGCGATTTGTTGATGCGCGTTTGGGAACCTGCCAAGCGCAAGGCGCTGGGCGACAGTGCTGTGCTGGAAGCCATGCTGCACGCTGACGGGATCACAGGCCCGCTAGAGGCTTGGGATTGGCGCTATTATTCCGAAAAGCGCCGCTTGGCGGAGCATGATTTGGACGAGGCGGTCTTGAAGCCCTATCTGGGGCTACAGGCGATGTTGGCTGCGATGTTTGACTGTGCCACGCGCCTGTTCGGGCTGGAATTTGCGCCCTTGGACGTGCCGCTGTACCACCCTGACTGCCGCGCTTGGGAGGTGACACGGCAAGGCCGCCACATCGCCGTCTTTATCGGCGATTACTATGCGCGGGGATCAAAACGCTCGGGGGCTTGGTGTTCTGACATTCGCCCGCAGCGCCGCTTGGGGGGTGATCAGCGGCCGATCGTGGTGAATGTGTGCAACTTTGCCAAGGGCGACCCGTGCCTGTTGTCGTATGACGATGCGCGCACGCTGTTTCACGAATTCGGCCATGCCTTGCATCAAATGCTGTCAGATGTGACCTATGGCTTTATCTCGGGCACCAATGTGGCGCGCGATTTTGTCGAACTGCCCAGCCAGCTTTACGAACACTGGCTGGACGTGCCCGAGGTCTTGGAAAAGCACGCCCGCCATTACCAGACGGGTGCGCCCATGCCCGCCGATCTGCTGCACCGTTTGCTGGCTGCGGGAACCTATGATCAGGGCTTTGCCACGGTCGAGTTTGTGTCTTCGGCCATGGTCGATCTGGCGTTTCACGAGGGGGCGGCCCCCGCCGATCCGATGCAAAAGCAGGCCGAGGTTTTGGCAAGCCTTGGCATGCCCCGCGCCATCAGAATGCGCCACGCCACCCCGCATTTCGCCCATGCGATGTCGGGCGATGGCTATAGCTCTGGCTATTACAGCTATATGTGGTCAGAGGTGATGGACGCCGACGCCTTTGCCGCCTTTGAAGAAACCGGCGATCCGTTTGACCCCGCCACCGCCGCGCGGCTGGAAAAGTTCATCCTGTCGGCGGGCGGGTCGGAGGAGGCCGAGGTGCTATACACCCGCTTTCGCGGCAAGATGCCGGGGGTGGAACCTTTGCTGAAAGGGCGTGGGTTGTTAGAGGCGGTTTAAGGCCCTGCAGAACCGCAGGCTGAGCCTGTTTTTTCGTCGCTTGCGTCGGTGCTTGCACTGACACAGGCTGCACGGGTCTTGAAGGGGGTGCTATGCAGATCACAGGTTTGGCCGCTTTGGTCACGGGCGGCGGGTCGGGCTTGGGGCTGGCCACAGCCCTTGCTTTGGCGCGGGCTGGGGCCAAAGTGGCTGTGCTTGACCGCGATGTTGCGGGCTTTGACGGCTTGGGCTTTGCCTGCGATGTGACGGATGAGGCTTCGGTCAGCGCTGCCATTGCGGGGGCTGAGGCGGCCCATGGTGTCGCGCGCGTTGTGGTCAACTGTGCGGGGGTGCCCGGCGGGATGCGTTTGGTTGGGCGCGACGGCCCCGTTGATATGGCGCGCTTTTCCCAAGTGATCAACGTCAACCTGTTGGGCACCGTCTCGGTGATGACCAAGGCCGCCGCACGGATGATGGCGGCAGAGGTTTTGGACGTTGAAGGCGCGCGGGGGATCGTGATCAACACCGCCTCGATCACCGCTTACGAGGGGCAGGTGGGGCAGGGGGCCTATGTCGCCTCTAAAGGGGCCATCGTTGCGCTAACCTTGCAGGCAGCGCGAGAGTTTGCCTCCAAAGGGGTGCGGGTTATGGCCATAGCGCCGGGCCTGTTTGCCACACCCATGGCCAGCGAGGTTCCGCCCGAGGTGGTTGATGCCATCACCAGCGATGCTATTTTTCCGCGCCGTTTCGGGCGGCCAGAGGATTTTGCGCAAATGGTCCTGTCGATCATCGCCAACCCCATGCTGAACGGCGAGGTGATCCGCTTGGATGCCGGCGTGCGGTTGCGGGCGCGTTAAGCGCCTGTCGCCTGGTCCAACAGCCAGGCGCGCAGCAAGGCGGCATCGGGGTGGACAGCGCCTGTTTGCGGCGTGAGAAGATAAAACGCCTCGCTGACCGGCACGGCCAAGCCAAAGGGGCGCACCAAGCGGCCTGCGGCCAGTTCCCGCGCTGCCATAGAACTGCGCCCGAGTGCAATGCCTCCGCCTGCCGCTGCCACCTCGAACGCCATCAAAGAGGTGTCAAAATGCGCGCCTGATCCGGCGTTGACCTTGGTGGCCCCCGCGGCGGCAAGCCATGTGCCCCACCCCTCTTTATAGCCCAAGACATGCAGCAGGCGTTCTGCCGCCAGATCGTCGGGCGATGAAAGACGGGCGGCGATATGGGGCAGGCAAAGGGGTTCAATCACCTCCCAACTCAACTGATTGGCGTGAAAGCCCCTCCAGTGGCCGGTGCCATAGCGGATATCAAGGTCGTATTGCACGTCTTCCTCGCTCCAGATCGAGGAGACGATGCGCAGGGGCACCTTGGGGTGGGCCTGCAAAAAGTGCGGCAGGCGCGAGGCGATCCAGTTCACCGCAAAGCCGATTGGGGCGCGCAGGGTCAGCACTTGGGTACGGCGGTTGCCGAACACCTCTTGGGTGCCCGCTGTCAGCCTGTCAAAGGCGTCTTGCACCTTGGGCAGATAGGCGGCCCCCACCTTGGTCAGCACAAGGCTGCGGGGGCGGCGTTCGAACAGGGGTTCGTGCAGGTGGTGTTCCAAAAGCTTGACTTGCTTGGATATCGCTGCCTGCGTCAGCAACAATTCTTCCGCCGCTTGGGTGAAAGACAAATGGCGCGCCGCAGCCTCAAACGCGCGCAGCCATGACAGGGGGGGCAGATTGTGCATCGCGCGCCTTGGGGTTGTTTGGGCGATACTATCATGCGCCCCGTCCCAAGGCCGACTGAAATCGCCGCGATGGGTCTGTTTTCGTCATATAGACGTTGGCCATGGCGCTGTTAAGGTGGCGAAAATCTTGGGGGGGATGGGATGAATTATCCGCTGGTGATTGGCGAGCTTTTGAAAACTGGCCTTCGGGCCAATCCGGCCCAGCGGATCTGTGATGCGGGCGGGGTTGATCTGACCTATGCCCAGTTTGGTGCAAGGGTGCATCGGTTGGGTGCGGCCTTGGCAAGCTTGGGCCTAGGTGAGGGTGCTGTGGTGGCCGTGATGGATTACGACAGCCACCGCTATCTGGAATGCTTCTTTGCCATCCCCATGCTGGGGGCCACGCTGCACACCGTCAACGTGCGCCTGTCGCCGGAACAGGTGCTGTATACCATCACCCATGCCCAAGATGATGCGATCTTGGTGCATGAAGATTTCCTGCCGCTGCTTTTGCCCCTTTTGCCACGCATCACGCGGCCCGTGCATCTGATCTTGCTGTCAGACAAGCCCGCCACCCCGCCACAGGGCTTTGCGGGAGCCTACGAGGCGCTTTTGGCGGCAGGCGATCCGGACTTTGTCTTTCCCACCTTCCCCGAAACCACC
>CAXNKP010000253.1:0-4359 GCA_964202815.1 Stagnihabitans sp.
GCGGCCCGGCCGCGGGGCACGAAACGCAACTGGCCGCCGGTTTCGACAACATCGAAGCCGTAGAACTGTGCCAGCGGGGCGATCGACGCCCGGGCGCTTTCAATGGCGGTGATAGCATAGCCCGGCACCGTGGCCGCCAGTTGCGTCACATCGATCAGGTCCAGCGGCACGCCGCCGGTTTGGCACAACTCCTGGACAAGTTCGGCCAAGCCGCAGCCGCCGATCCGCCCGGTCAACCAATGGCCGAGGCGATAGTTGTCGATGTCGGACCAGACGTCGGAGCGCACCGGGAAGGCCGGGTAGGGCCGGGCGTCCCATGTCCAGATGGCGATTTCGGCGGTGTCGATCATCCGGCCCGCGTAAAGCCCAGAGGCGGGGTTTTTCGCCGGGTCGTTCCAATAGGGATAGAGCGCCTCAATGTAGCGGCGCTGCACCAGATCGTCCTGATAGCCCCGCGAGAAATAGGGCAGGAAGGATTCCGAGGATTTCGGATCATAGAATACATTCGGCTGGTTGGTGCCGCGATCCACAGCGGGCGCCCCGGCTTCGGTGAAGCGGATCGGTTTCGATTGTGGCACCCAGGCGGTGGGCGATCCGCTTTCGACTCCGCCGGGCCGGTTGAAATGTTGGTTCAGCCAAAAGCTGCGGATGTCCTTGGCCCGAAACACCCACGGCTTGCCATAGGCGCCATCGGTAACCGGCGTCCGGGTCTGGGTAGTGCGATCCGCATCCGAGGCATAGAACCAGTCGAACCCTTCGCCGCCTTCGATGTTGGTGCGCAGATAGGGCAGGTCGTAAATCGCGGGCCAACCCGCCATGGCATCGAGGTGCTGATCGCCGTCGCGCCAATCCGACAGAGGCATATAGGTATCGATGCCCACGAAGTCGGTATTAGTGTCGGCCCAGAGCGGATCGAGGTGAAAGAACAGATCGCCGCTGCTGTCTTGCGGTTGGTGGCCGAAGTATTCCGACCAATCGGCCGCATAGCTGATTTTGGTCCCTGCGCCGAGAATGCTGCGGCACGCGGCGGCGAGGCTTTGCAGCGCAGTGACGGCCGGATAGGTGCTGGCGCCCGATCGGATCTGGGTCAGCCCGCGTAATTCGCTGCCGATTAGGAAGGCGTCAACGCCTCCGGCCGCCACACAGAGGTGTGCGTAGTGCAGCATCATTCGGTGCAGACCCCATTCGCTGGGTGATCCGGTCCACGACACCGCCGTGCCCGACACCGCGAAATTGCCAGGCACCGCCGCGCCAAAGAACGCCGAGACCTGACCGGCCGCCGCGCCGATCTTGTCAACCGTGCCCGCGAAGCCCGCAGCAGGCGAACAGGTGATACGGCCCCGCCAGGGGTATTTTGGCTGGCCAGATGCTGCGGCATTGTTCGAATAGGGGTTCGGCAGCGTGTTGGCCTCGGGCACATCCATCAGTAGGAACGGGTAGAAGGTCACCCGAAACCCGCGGGATTTCAGTTCCTGAATGGCCTGCACGACGGAAAAGTCGCTGGGCGTACCGCCGTAAGCCGGGCTGCCGCTGATTTGCGAGACGACATAGGCGGCGGAGCGATCAACCTCGGTCACCAGCCAGAGCTTTGGCGCGGTCACCTTGTTGGCGGTTTCCACACCGGGCCTGATCTGGCAGTTGCCCGCCCGCAGGTCGGTGCCAAACCACGCCACCACCAGCGACACCGCTTTGCAGTTCGTCGCCGTAGCTTCCAATTGGTCCAGCGAGGTCAGGAAATCACACTGCCCGGCGGTGGAATTGACGTTTTCGGGCAGTACCGCGCCGCCGCTTACAGTCCGAGTGATCGGCTCGGTCGCATAGATGAACTCGCCCGAGGACGGGAGCATGTTCACCGCCGTCAAAAGCTGCTCGGCGCTGTCCGGCTCTTCGCTGGGACGGTAGACCTCAAAGGACAGTTGCGGCAGCCGGTTGCCGAAGGTCGCCAGCGGCAGGTTTTCGAACACAATATACGCTGTGCCGCGATAGGCCGGGGCAAGCCCTGCTCCCACTGTGGCTTCAATAAACGGGTCGGGCATCTGGGTTTCCGTGCCGCGGTGCAGCCGCCAGACGGCGCCCTGCACATCAAAAGCGCTGCCATCGGCCCAAATGCGACCTATTCCGCCAATTGGCCCGGTGGCGATGGCCACCGCGATGCTGGCGAAATAGCTGTATTCCTCGACGACCACACCACCGCTGCCACCTTTGCCACCGCCGCCCTGGCGGGTTTCGGAATAGACCTCGCGGAAATCCGTGGCCCAGATAATGTTGCCGCCGACCCGCATCCGGCCATGAACCCGGGAGATTACCGCCCCTTCGGTTGCGCTGGTGACCCGCAATTCATCCAGCCGCGCACCCTCTTGCCGCTGATCAGGGGTCAACGAAGCGATGATGCGGGAATCGATCGCCGTGCCGATCAGGGAGCCGATGCCGCCACCGATCACTGCGCCGGAAAGGCCAAGGATGGTGCCGCCAAAGCCAGCACCCAGCGCCGAGCCGATGCCGCCGAGAAGGATTGCTGCCATGCTGGGTTACTCCGGATAGTGAAAAGCGAAGGCCGCTTTGCGCGCCCAGATCGGGCTCCACGGCTCTTCAATGACGCCCTCACCCTCGTAGGCGTGGATAAGGCCGGTCTCGCTGCGGATGCCGCAATGCTTGGCGGGGGCATTTCGGGCCATGCGGAACAGGATCAGCGCGCAGGGACCTGCCGCGGTCACAGGGATTTCCAGCAGGAAGCGCCGCGCCGCCTCGGCCAGAACTTCCGCCCCGCCTGCCTCGCCCCAGTCGCGGGTGTAGGGCGACGGCGTCACCGGTTCCGCGCCGTGCAGCTCGCGCCAGACGCCGCGCGCGAGGTCAAGGCAGTCGCAACCTGCGTCCAAGACGCTGGCCTGATGCACATAAGGCGTGCCGAGCCAGCCCCGCGCGGCGGCGATCACCCGTTCAGTGGAGGCGCCGGTCATAGCGGTTGCCCCGTGCTGCCATCGCCGCGCGTCGGATAACGCACGATGGTGTCGTCGCCGGGAATCTCAGGAAAGCCCCGGAAGTTCACGCCATTGCCGAATTTGGTCCGACAAGTCGCAAACTACTTGTCGCAACCCGCCTGGATGAAAAAGCCGTCGCCGGTGCTGATCGCCCGCACAGGCGCCTCAATCAGGGTGATTTTCGCCGCCCCGTCCGAGACTGCATGGATCGACACCTCGGCCCGCTGCCCGGCATTCGCCCCGCTGGTCCACTCCACCCGGCCCAGCGCGAACCAATTCAGAGCAAAGCCGCCAAGGCCCGCAGTGGTGAAGCTGCGATCACCCGACACGGTCGCCACCGATCCGCTGCCCGAATAGCTGGGTGCCGCCAGATTGACGCCGCAGCGGGCATCGCCAAGCTCGGCGTCACAGTAATACTGATAGGTCCGGCCCACCGGCTGATTGAGGAAATGCGTCAACGACCGCAGCTCGGCGACAAACACCTGTTTGCCGCGCCTGATCTGGCCCAGATTGCCGCGCCGCATCAGCACGCGCTGCGCGACATCTTCCCAGTTTACTGGCCAGACCTCGATCGCCGCGTTGTCCCAGCGGCCATCCAGAATGTCGGTCTCGGTGATCCGGTCCGAGCGCAGCGCGCCCTCGGCATCCTGCCCATCGACCGAGAAATCCGCACTTGCACGGATTTCGGAGGCGGCAAAACCGGTGTCAGGCTCGTAAGCGGTGCCCGCGATTTCCAGCGCGTGATCATGGTCGGTGAAGCCAAAGATCGCCCCGTCCGCCCTTTCAATCCGCCAGCACCACGCCAGTGTGGTGGTGCCATCGTTCAGATGCGCCTGCATGCCGACAGGGAGGTATTTCATCCGGGGCGTGCCATTTCCTAAGAGTTGTTGGCAACGTCGCAATTTTCGCGGCGCGCCGGGATTGATTTGTAAAGCACTTGTCTTTACATATGAGGTTAGTTCAGAGCAGGAGGACTCATCGTGGTTGCAGCAATCCAGAAGGACGACGCCCAGCGCCGGTCGCTGATCAATCTTCGCGTGACCCCTCGGGATCGCGATCTGATCGACCGCGCGGCGGCAACGCTCGGCAAGAACCGCTCCGAATTCATGATGGATGCCACGCGGATTGCGGCCGAAGATGCGCTTCTGGATCGCACGGCATTCCGTCTTGATGCAGAGCGGTTTAGCGCTTTTATGGCGCAGCTTGACGCCCCGCCCGCGCCGAACGCGGCGCTGCGTAAACTACTCGCTACCCCGGCGCCGTGGGACAAGTGAGCGACGCACCCAAATCCCTGCGCGCGCCGGAACCGCTGAACGACACGCATCAACTCGAAGCGTTTACGTCCGGCGCGCCTACCCTTGATGGCTGGCTGCAGCGCAAA
>CAXNKP010000254.1:0-4356 GCA_964202815.1 Stagnihabitans sp.
GCAGGGGCAATATTTTGTCGCCATGCATCAGTTTTGGTCTGATCCGTCCAATAACCCAGCGGCCAGCGCCTATGCAGGGCGCATGGTCGATTTGGCGCGGTGCCACGCCTGGGCTTGGGATGCGCGGCCTTTCCCAGAGTTTCCAGGCAATAGCGAGGTTTGGGGTGATGGCGATAATTATGATCGGGGTCATTGGCTGAACGGGCGCAGTACGGGGCAACCTTTGTCGGCGGTGGTGCAAGACATTTGCGATGCGGCGGGGGTTGGGGCTTGGGTCAAGGGGGATGCGGCCTATGGTCTGGTGCGCGGCTACGGTGTGACAGACACGGGCACCGGCCGCAGCGCGCTTCAGCCCCTGATGACCGCCTATGCGATGGATGTGGCCGAGCGCGAGGGCGCTTTGACCTTCCACATCCGCGACGGGGTGGCTAGGGCAGCACTTGAGGTGGGGCGCATGGCACAGGTGGCTGATCTTGACAGCGGCTTAGAGACAGCCCGCGCGGCGGAGGCGGAATCGTCTGGTCGTGTGCGGCTGACTTATATCGAGGCCGAGAACGACTTTGCCGCGCGCACGGCTGAGGCTATTTTTCCCGATGATACATCCATAAGTGTTACGCAAAGCGACGTGGCGCTGCAATTGACCAATGCCGAGGCGCGTGCTGTGGCTGAGCGGTGGTTGGTTGAGGCGCGCGTGGCCCGTGATGGCGCGCGCTTTGCCCTGCCCAAATCGGCACTGGGAATTGGGGCGGGGGATGTGGTGGATCTGGACGGCGTTTCTTATCGGATTGACCGTTTGGAAACCGGCGACAGCCTATTGGTAGATGCGGTGCGGGTGGAACCGGGGGCCTATCTGCCCGCCGAGGATTTACCGCTGCGCAGTCGCCGCGCCTCGCCGGCTGTTTCTTTGCCCGTGTTTCCCTTGTTCATGGACCTGCCCTTGTTGAGCGGCGGCGAAGTGCCGCACGCGCCCCATATCGCGGCCACCGCCAGCCCTTGGCCGGGGCCTGTCGCTTTGTGGAGTGCGGCGAGCGCTGATGGCTTTCGCTTGAACCAACAGTTGGAGATCCCCGCTGTGATGGGGGTCACGCAATCGGTGATGCTGGCCAGCTCTGCCGCCGTTTGGGACAAGGGGGCTGCGGTGCGGGTGAAGCTGTCGGTGGGGGCTTTATCCTCGGCCAGCGTGGCGGATGTGTTGAACGGGGCCAATGTGGCGGTGATAGGCGATGGGTCGGCCGAGAATTGGGAGGTGTTCCAGTTTGTGCAGGCCGATCTTGTGGCCCCCAAGACTTATGACCTGCGCCTGCGCCTGCGGGGGCAGGCAGGCAGCGACGGGGTGATGCCGCACGTCTGGCCGGTGGGCAGCTATTTTCTGCTGATGGACAGCGCGGTTCCCCAGATTGACCTGGCCTTGGCGGCACGGGGTTTGGCGCGTAATTACCGCGTTGGACAAGCCAATTTGGGCTATGGCGATAAACAGGCGGTCAGCACCAGCAAAGCGTTTTCGGGCATCGGACTGCGCCCTTACAGCGTGGCGCATCTGCGCGCCGTCGGAGGGGCAGGCGGGACGATTGGCTTAAGCTGGGTGCGCCGCACACGGGTTGAGGGGGACAGTTGGTTTGGCATGGAAGTGCCCTTGGGCGAGGATGAAGAACTGTATCAAGTGCAGGTTTTGCAAGCAGATCGGGTGGTGCGCCAAGAGTTTGTGGGTAATCCACGTTTTTCCTACAATGCGTCGATGCAGGTGGCAGATGGGGTGGGGGCGGCCTTTAGCCTGTCTGTCGCGCAGATGTCAGGCCGTTTTGGGGCGGGGCCTGCGCAGCGGATCAGCTTTGGCGAACCCTTAGGGCAGGGGGTATTAAGCCGCAAAAACCTGTGGTAAAGTTTGCTTTCACGAGGATAAAATAATGGCCGAGCCCAAAGCAAAATTCACCTCAGTTGACCCTGTATGGCAGCGTGTGCGCGAAGAGGCGGCGCAAGCCGTGCGCGATGAACCGCTGCTTGGCGGGTTGATCCATGCCAGTTTGCTGCACCATTCCAGCCTTGAACGGGCCTTGGCTTACCGCTTCTCGCAAAAACTGGCCTCTTCCGAGATGAGCGAGCAGATCTTGCGCGAAATCGCGGATGAGGCTTACGCCAATGATCCTGAACTTGGCCAAGCAGCGCGCGCCGATATCATGGCGGTTTATGACCGCGATCCGGCTTGCCACCGCTTTTTGCAGCCGATCTTGTTCTTCAAGGGCTTTCACGCCGTCCAAGCCTACCGCATCGGCCATTGGCTTTGGACCCATGGCCGTCAAGATTTGGCCTATTTCGTGCAAATGCGGGTGTCTGAGGTGTTTTCTGTGGATATTCACCCCGCTGCGCGCATCGGCAAGGGCATCATGATCGACCACGCCCATGCCATTGTGATCGGCGAGACGGCGGTGGTGGGCGACAATGTGTCGATGCTGCATTCGGTGACGCTGGGGGGGACGGGCAAAGAAGACGGCGACCGTCACCCCAAGATCGGCAATGGCGTGCTGATCGGGGCAGGGGCCAAGGTTCTGGGCAATATCGAAGTGGGCTATTGCAGCCGGATTGCGGCGGGTTCGGTGGTGCTTAGTGATGTGCCCCACAACACAACTGTGGCGGGTGTGCCCGCGCGGGTGATCGGCGAGGCGGGGTGTTCGCAGCCTTCGATCACCATGGATCAGTTGATCTCGGGCGAAATTTAAGCGTTTCGACAATAAAACGGCCAGAGCTTGCGCTCTGGCCGTTTTGTCATGTCTGGCGATCGGGCTTAAGCCAGCATGGCGATGGGGTTTTCCAACAGTTCGACCACAACTTTCAGGAACTCTGCCCCCAAAGCGCCGTCAATCACGCGGTGATCCACCGACAGCGTCATCGACATCACGGTTGCCACGCCGATTGAGTTGTCTTTCAGCACCACCGGCTTTTTGATCCCCGCGCCCACGGCCAGAATGGCGCCGTGGGGCGGGTTGATCACGGCGTCGAAATTCTCGACCCCCATCATCCCCAGATTGGAAATCGCAAAGCTGCCGCCTTGGTATTCATGGGGGGCCAGTTTTTTGATCTTGGCGCGTGCGGCAAGGTCTTTCATCTCGGCCGACAAGGCCGAGAGTGACTTGGTATCCGCATCGCGCAGAACCGGCGTGAACAGGCCGCCATCGACTGCAACAGCCACGGCCACATCTGATGGCTTCAGCTTCAAGATCCGGTCCCCAGCCCAAACCGCGTTGGCATCGGGCACAGCTTGCAGCGCAAGCGCACAGGCCTTGATGATAAAGTCGTTGAGCGACAGCTTGATACCGCGCGATTCCAGCCCTTTGTTCATCTGCTCGCGAAAGGTCATCAGCGCATCCAAACGCACATCGCGGCGCAGGTAGAAATGCGGGATGGTTTGCTTGGCTTCCGTCAAGCGGGCGGCGATGGTGCGGCGCATGCCGTCAAGCGTGACTTCGGTATAGGCACGGTCGGCGTAGATTTTCATCACGGTTTCCGTCGACATGCCCGTGGGCATAGAGGCCTTGGCCGTAGAGATAGCTGCCGCCACGGGGGCCGCTGCTACCTTTGCCGCCACAGATGTTTGCACGCCTTCCACATCGGCCTTCACGATGCGGCCATGCGGGCCAGAACCTGCAACGGCGGCCAGATCCAAGCCCTTTTCCAAAGCAATCCGCCGCGCCAAGGGCGAGGCGAAGACCCGCGCGCCTTGGGGTTTGCCGACAGCGGGTGCTACGATCGGGGATGCAACCGCCACGGGCGCTGCAACTGGCGCAGTAATGGCCGCCGCTTTGGGTGCGGCAGACAGGCTTTCGCCCTCTTCCACGATCACAGCGATGGGGGTGTTAACCTTGACCCCTGCGGTGCCTGCGGGCACCAGCAGTTGGGAAATGGTCCCCTCGTCCACCGCTTCAAATTCCATCGTGGCTTTGTCGGTTTCGATCTCGGCAATAATCTGCCCCGATTTGACCTTATCGCCTGCCTTGACCAGCCATTTGGCCAGCGTGCCCTCTTCCATCGTGGGCGACAATGCGGGCATCAGGATTTCAACAGCCATAAGACACCTCAGCGATAGCAGACAGATTTGACAGCGGCGACCACGTCTGCGGTCGTCACCAGAGCAAGCTTTTCCAGATTGGCGGCATAGGGCATCGGCACATCTTTGCCCGTGCAGGTCACCACCGGCGCATCGAGATGATCAAAGGCGCGCTGCATGATGGTAGAGGCCAAGTGATCGCCGATGGACCCCACGGGGAACCCTTCTTCGACGGTGACACAGCGGTTGGTTTTCATCACCGAAGCCAGCACCGTGTCATAGTCAATCGGGCGCAGCGTGCGCAGATCGACGACCTC
>CAXNKP010000255.1:0-4354 GCA_964202815.1 Stagnihabitans sp.
TCGTCTGGCCAACGCCGGCCTGATCTTCATCTCGCATTCCGAGGCGCAGATGCGCGATCTGTGCACGTCTGCCGCTGTGCTGGAGAGGGGCAGGATGACCTTTTTTGACGATGTGAGAGAGGCCATTGCGCAACACCACTGGAATCTACAAATCGCACAACCCGAAAGACCCTGATTTCAAGACAGGCCAGCGCAGCAGGGCTCGACACCGGCTCGTGCCTGCTTCAGGAAAAGGGCGCGCCGTACAACGCCGGCCAAAACGGAGGATCAGATGCATATTCTTGTCACGGGCGGAGCCGGTTTCATCGGATCGCATGCCTGCAAAGCGCTGGCAAAGGCGGGTTTTGTGCCGGTTGTCTATGACAACCTTTCGACAGGCTGGGCCGATGCCGTGCGCTTTGGCCCCTTGGCGCAGGGCGACCTGATGGACCGTTCTGCGCTGGATGCCGCCTTTGCCCGCTATAACCCTGTGGCCGTGATGCACTTTGCCGCCCTGTCCTTGGTTGGCGAATCCATGACCGATCCGGCAAAATATTGGCGCACCAACGTCAACGGCTCGCTCAACCTGATCGAGGCGAGTTTGTTTGCGGGGGTCAAGACCTTTGTCTTTTCATCAACCTGCGCCACCTACGGCGACCAAGACGGTATCACGCTGGATGAAGACACGCCCCAGATGCCGATCAACGCCTATGGCGGATCGAAACTGGCCATCGAAATGATGCTGCGCGACTTCGAGAAAAGCCACGGTCTGAACAGCGTGATCTTTCGCTATTTCAATGTAGCCGGGGCGGACCCAGACGGAGACGTGGGCGAACAGCACCAACCTGAAACCCATTTGATCCCCCTGATGCTGGATGCCATCGACGGCAAGCGCCCGGCCTTGACCGTCTTTGGCGACGATTACCCCACGCGAGACGGCACCTGCGTGCGCGATTATGTCCATGTCTGCGATCTGGTCGACGCCCATGTGCTGGGCCTGCGCTGGCTGCAAGCGGGCAAGGGCAGCCGGGTTTTCTGCTTGGGCTCTGGCCAAGGCTTTTCGGTGCGCGAGGTGATCGAGGCCAGCAGCACTGTCACCAACCGCGATGTGCCCATCGTACAAGGTGCCCGCCGCGCGGGCGATGCAACATCGCTGGTCTGCGGATCAAGGCGGGCCGTCACCGAACTGGGTTGGCAACCCACCAGATCCACCTTGAACCAGATGATCACCGACGCTATGCGCTGGAGCCGAAAGCCCCCCTTCACAAAATAAGCGCAAGAGAATTTTCGCAGAAAATTCGTGACCATGCTGTCGAATTTTCTGCGAAAATTCTGGCAATCCGTCAATCGCCGTCAGATCGGCCGAAAGTCTTGCGCTTGCGTCGAAAGCCGCGTGAGATCGAAGCCAAGGGGCACATCCGCCACCAAGAGTGTTGGGCCACTACCAGCCTGCGCCACAACCTCACCATAAGGATTGGCGATGACTGACAGGCCAAAATAGTCGCAATCGCCCTCAACCCCGCAGTAATTGGCATAGGCGATGGTCAGGCCATGGTTCGCCGCATGGGCCGGCACGGTCACCTTCGCGACGTAGGTATACGGCGTGGGGCAAGCGGTGGGGCAGAAGATAAGCTTGACGCCCTGCGCCGCCAGTGCCGCGATATGGGGGGCAAACTCAATATCGTAACAGATCAACAGCGCCGCCTTGACCCCGCCCAGATCAAAGGTGGCATAGGACGCCCCCGGCGAAAAAAGCCGCTTTTCTCTTGGCCCGAAAAGTTGAATCTTGCGGTAATGCGCAACCTCCACCCCCTCGGCGCTAAAGGCCACGGCAGAGTTGTAGCACGCCTCACCCTGGCGTTCGGCATAGCCCACGACCACGCCGCACCCCGCTGCCATAGCCATGGCCGACAGACGCGCGTGCCATTGTCCACCGCGCTCTTGCGCCAGATCGGTGGCGCTGTCCTGATTATATCCTGGCAGGTACAATTCCGGGGCCACCAGCATCCGGGCCCCCATTGCCCCTGCCGCGCGCATCGCTTGGCCAAGGGTCGCAAAAGCGGCCTTCATGTCAGAACAGGGTGAAGGGCCCTGCCAAAGGGCGATGCGGTATGACTTATCCATGCCTCATTCAAGCAGAGTGGCTAGCCGCGTGCAAGCCGGCACGCTTTCAAGGATTTACACCGTGGCCCGCCTGAACGCCAAGATCACCCAAGCCCGCCGCGATTTGGCCATGATGTGCATCGGGGCGGGGCAAGGGATCGCCTTGGCACCGGAGCGGGTGTGCTCATGGGCAAAACCCGAATCTCCCTTGCCACCACCAGCCGCCTTTGCCACGCTGCTCGCCATGTACATCCTCACCCCCCAGCCCCTGACAGCCCAAGCCTTTGCCCCCTTCGGCGATGTGCTGGAGGCAACGGGAGAGTTTCGTCTGATCAACGATGGCTTTTGCCAGCGCCACCACGATTTGGCGCAGGTGGATACGGGCGGGGCCAAGACCGGCATTTCGATCTTTCAAGCCCAGCCGCGCGCCCTGCCCTACCCCTTTGATCTGATCGAGCGCCACCCCCAGGGCAGCCAAGCCTTTATCCCGATGACCCAGCATCCCTTTCTGGTAATCGTGGCACTAAACACCACCGCGCAGCCACTGGCATTTTTGACCAATGGCAAGCAAGGCATCAACCTGCATCGCGGCACTTGGCATGGGGTGTTGACCCCGCTGCACGCGCCGGGATTGTTCGCGGTGGTTGACCGGATCGGCACAACGGCGAATTTGGAAGAATACCGCTACCCAAGCGCCTTCACCGTTGTGGGCTGACCCGTCAGGTGAACCGCCTTAGGGCAGGCTTTCCCATCGTAGCCCTCTGGCAGAATTGGGCGCAAAGCCCAACCAATCTTCGGTCAGATAGGCAGCCTTGGCGGTATCACCTTTGAGATGCAGGTCTAAAAAGGCGGTCACGAAATGGGCCGCGATGTTGTTCATGCGCACGGTGTCCCAGACGGCATCGGCGTAGTGTTCAAAGGGCACAAAGGGCAGCCATGCCACGGGGGACCAGCTTTCCAACGGCGCGGGGAAGGGGGCTGCGGCGTTGTGGCCTGCGCCTTCAAAGGTCAAAAGGTGGCGGGTTACACCCACGGCCTCAGCAAATATCATCCGCATGCCCGCCCCATAGCCCGACACATCATCACGGCTGCCCGCAAGGATCAGTGCAGGCACGCGCAGCCCCGCCATCCCTGCCCCATCCCAGACCCCGATCTGTCGCCCCCAAGGGCCAATCGGCACAATCGCCTTCAGCCGAGGATCCACCACAGGCTGCCTGTGACGCGCCAGATAAGGGCCAATGCCAGCGCCCCGCTCCATCGTCAGGGCGGCGTCTGACACGCCCGCCCCGCCTGCGACCAAAGCACCGTAGCCCCCCATCGAATAGCCAATGACGGCGATGCGCGTGGCCCCCAAGGCATCGGCCACAAACAGCGTGTCCAAGGGGCGGTTGACCAAGGTTGACCCAAAGGCCTGCCCGCCCAGATAGGCCGGATCGTCATAGGTGCTTTGAGGATGGTCGATGCTTGCCACCAGATAGCCCTTCGACGCCAAATTCTCGCCCAGATGCCCCATCAAGAACCGGTTGCCCGGATACCCATGCGACAAGATGATCAAGGGGAAATCCCCCGCCAGTGCCGCCGCATCACGCGCGGCGCTGCCGAACAGTCGAACGGGCGTGCGGCCATCGCGGCTGACGGTGGCATAGGTTGATCCTGCTGCGCGCGTCGCTGCGGGATACCACAGTTCCACCACCAACTTGCGGTCGGTGACTGCGGGCTGCCCCGCGATTGCGGCCAGCACGTCCAACTGCGCAGGGTTGACCAATTCCAGCGTCTTGACCCCCACCGGATGGGGCCCAAGCCGTGCCAATTCCGGCGCATCGGGGCGGATCAGGTCGATGCGGTTGTCTTGGGGGGTCATGCTATAGCTCCTGTGCTGGGGCCAAGCTTAGGGCAGTCTGCGCCAACATCCAGCCCGCAAAATGAAAAAGGGGCAGCCTCTCGACCACCCCTTGTCCAAAACCTTTGCCTTTGGCCTAAGCCTCAGGCGGAAAGCTTATGCCAGCGCCAGATTGATCGCCGACTCGCGGCCATCACGGCCAGCTTCGATGTCGAAAGTCACGGCTTGGCCGTCAGCCAATTGGCGGATGCCAGCACGTTCCATGGCCGTAATATGGACGAACACGTCCTTCTTGCCGCCTTCCGGAGCGATAAAGCCGAAACCTTTAGTTGCGTTGAACCATTTCACGGTGCCCTTAGCCATCGTGTGTACTCCTGTTTGTCTGCCATCCGCAGGAATGCGATGGCCCGGCGCAGTCACGTCAAGATCGAA
>CAXNKP010000256.1:0-4347 GCA_964202815.1 Stagnihabitans sp.
AACCACCGTTGGTATTTTGACCAATACCACAGGGCGGGGCGTTGACTTCGCCCCTAACCCACGCCCAAATGTCGCAAAAGGGGGGCGTGATGACACCGCTGGAAAAGGTCAAATCCCTGTCGTGCTGGCGCGGGCCTATCACAGCTACGCCTTTGGGCGGTGGCATCACCAATCACAATTTTCTGGTGCAAGACGGGGCCAAGCGCGCTGTGGTGCGGGTGGGCGATGACATTGCGGTGCATCACATCTTGCGCTTTAACGAGCTTGCCGCCAGCCAAGCCGCCTTTGCGGCGGGGATCTCGCCTGCAGTTTTGCATCACGAGGCAGGAGCTTTGGTGATCGACTATATCGATGGGCGCACGATGGCTGCGGGCGATTTGCGGCAAGATGATCTGTTGGATCAGGCCTTGGATCTTGTCGCCCGCGTGCACCGTGACATGCCCCGCTATCTGCAAGGGCCAAGCCTGACATTCTGGGTGTTTCATGTCATCCGCGACTATGTGCGCACGTTGCAGGCGCTGGGCAGTTCGCATGCTGCAAGTCTGCCCGACCTGCTGGCCGAGGCGGCGGCGCTGGACCGCGCGGTTGGCCCGATTGACATGGTCTTTGGCCATAACGACCTGTTGCCCGCCAATTTTATGCACGATGGCCGCCGGATGTGGCTGGTGGATTGGGACTATGCCGGATGGGGATCGCCGTTATTTGATCTGGGCGGGTTGGCGGCCAATTGTGCGCTGGCTACAGCGCAAGAAGAGCGGATGCTTGTGGGATATTTCGGCGCGCTGGATGCCAGCCTTTGGCGGCGCTATCTGGCGATGAAAGCCGCCGCAGCCCTGCGTGAGGCGCTTTGGTCCATGGTGTCGGAACTGCATTCCACGCTAGACTTTGATTACGCGGCCTATACCGCCACGACCCTGTCCACCTACCGCTTGGCGCAAGACGCCCTGCGCCACGTTTGAGGATATCATGGACCTACCCACCACCGCCAAAGCCGTCATCATTGGCGGGGGCATCGTTGGCTGTTCAACCGCTTACCACTTGGGCAAGCTGGGGTGGACCGACACGGTCCTGCTGGAACGCAAAAAGCTGACTTCGGGCACCACGTTTCATGCCGCAGGTCTGGTCGGCCAGTTGCGCACCAGCGCCAATATCACCCAGTTGCTGGGCTATTCGGTCGATCTGTACAAACGGCTAGAGGCCGAGACGGGCCTGCAAACCGGCTGGAAGATGAACGGCGGCTTGCGGTTGGCCTGCACTGCCGAACGGTGGACCGAAGTGAAACGCCAAGCCACCACCGCCCCTTCCTTTGGCCTAGAGATGCACCTTTTAACCCCGAAAGAGGCGCAAGATCTGTGGCCCTTGATGACCATCGACGATCTGGTGGGCGCGGCCTATTTGCCCACCGACGGGCAGGCCAACCCGTCCGATATCACCCAAAGCCTTGCACGGGGCGCGCGGATGGCGGGGGTGAAGATATTCGAAGACACGCCTGTCACGCGCATTGTGGTGGAAGATGGCCGGATTACGGGGGTGGAGACTCCCTTTGGCACAATCCAGTGCGAAAAGGTCGTGATCTGCGCAGGCCAGTGGACACGCGATCTGGCCGCCACCGTCGGGGTGAACGTGCCGCTGGTGTCGGTCGAACACCAATATATGATCACCGAGGCGATCCCCGGTGTCACCAGCACCCTGCCCACCCTGCGCGATCCGGATCGGCTAACCTATTGGAAAGAAGAGGTCGGCGGGCTGGTCTGGGGTGGCTATGAGCAAAATCCGAAGTTATGGGCCAAGGGCGGCATTCCGGCAGGCTTTCACTTTGAAACCCTTACCCCCGACTGGGACCATTACGAGCAGTTCATGGACAATGCCATCGCCCGCGTGCCTGCTTTGGCTAAGGCTGGGGTCAAACAACTGCTCAACGGGCCGGAAAGCTTTACCCCAGATGGCAACTTTATCTTGGGCGAGGCGCCGGAATTGGCCAATTGCTTTATCGGCGCGGGGTTCAATGCCTTTGGCATCGCCTCGGGCGGGGGGGCGGGGATGGCTTTGGCGGAATGGGTCGCCAAGGGTGAAGCCCCCTATGACCTGTGGCCCGTCGACATCCGCCGGTTTGGCGGGGTGCACCGCTCGCTGGACTATGTGCGCGACCGCACCGTGGAAGCTTACGGCAAACATTACACCATCGCGTGGCCTTCGGAAGAGATGACCTCGGCCCGCCCCATCCGCCGCTCGCCCCTTTATGCCCATCTTCAGGCGGCGGGTGCGTGTTTTGGCGAAAAGCTGGGATGGGAACGGCCGAATTGGTTTGCAGCGCAGGGTGAGGAGCCCAAAGACCGCTATTCCTATCAACGCCCCGGCTGGTTTGACGCCGTCAAGCGCGAGCATCTCGCCGCGCGCGGGGCTGCGGTGCTGATCGACCAATCGTCTTTCGCCAAATTCACCCTCAAAGGCCCCGATGCGGCCAAGGCGTTAAATTGGATCGCTGCGGGCAATGTCGATCGGCCCGTGGGCAGCCTGACCTACACCCAGATGCTGAACGACCGTGGCGGGATTGAAGCTGACGTAACCGTGGCGCGCGTGGCGCAGGACGAATTCTACATCACCACCGGCACCGGCTTTGCCACGCATGACGCGCATTGGATCGGCAAAAACCTATGCGGTGATGTGCAATTGGTCGATGTCACCTCGGCCTTTTCGGTGCTCAGCTTGATGGGGCCGCAGGCGCGGGCGGTGTTGGAACGGGTCTGCGATGATGACCTGTCCAACGCAGGTTTCCCATTTGGCCGTGCGCAACGCATCTCGGTCGCGCGCTGCCCCGTGCTGGCGCTGCGGGTGACTTATGTGGGCGAATTGGGGTGGGAGTTGCATCTGCCCAGCGAGATGGCCGTGACGGTTTATGAAGCGCTGATGACGGCGGGCCACGATCTGGGGCTGGTCAATGCCGGCTACCGCGCCATTGAAACGCTGCGGCTGGAAAAGGGCTACCGCGCTTGGGGGTCTGACATTGGGCCCGATCATACGCCGGTGGAGGCGGGGCTGCTTTGGGCGGTCAAGATGAAATCCGGCCTGAACTTCCGCGGGCGCGAGGCGATAGCGGCGCAGATTGCGGGGGGTGTGAAAAAGCGTCTGGCGACGTTCATCGTGGCCGACCCCGACGTGATCTTACTGGGGCGTGAGACGATTTATCGCAATGGCGAGCGGGTGGGCTGGCTGTCTTCGGGCGGGTTTGGGCATACGCTGGGGCATCCTGTCGGGATGGGCTATGTCCGCCGCGCGGGGGTGGATGCGGCTTATCTGACAAGCGGGGTTTGGGAACTTGAGGTGGCAGCCGAGCGCGTGCCGTGTACTGCGACCTTTGAGCCGCTTTATGATCCAACGGGGGCGCGGGTGAAGGCTTAACGGCGCAAGGGTCTGCGATGTGGCGCCTTGCCATAAGGGGGCGGGCGGGATAGATTTTGAAATCGGGTTCAGCGCGGCTTTGGCCGAGCTGCACCCGTTAACGGATGATTTGATATCAGATTTTTTGACGAACAGGTTTGTGACATGACTTTAAGCGAACAGGCTGATGACGCCCTGCCCCTGACCGATTTCATCAACGCTTTGTCTAACCCCGCCCCTTGGGGAAACAGGCCGCTGCCCAAGATTATTTGGTTGTTTTGGCATTCCGGTCTAAAAGACGCGCCCGAGGTGGTGCACCGCAGCCTGACCACATGGCAACATTTCAACCCCGACCACGAGGTGCGGTTTTTAGACTTGGCCGAAGCGGAAGCGGTACTGGGGGTGGATTTGCAGGCTTTGTTTGAAAGGCTGACGGTTGATATGGGCTGGGCAGGCAAATCGGATCTGATCCGGATGATGCTTTTGGCGAAATATGGTGGTGTTTGGGCCGATGCAACGACATTTTGTTTGAAACCTTTGTCGGATTGGCTGCATGAGCAAATTAGCACCAATGGATTTTTTTGCTTCAGGCAGTTGGTTGAAGCAAAAGATCGTGAACTGATAAGTTGGTTCTTGGCATCTACTCCAGGGCATCCTTTGATGGTTCGCACCCTGCGTCGCAGCCATCGCTTTCTTTTTAAAAAGCGCAACCGAAACCTTAAAATTATCCTTATAGGGGATTTTCAGAAGATCGTTAACATTGCCCCAGGCGAAAGACGCGGCGTTGAAGCTTTGGACATGTGTGAGGCCCGCGCAAATAAGACCTCGTATTTTTGGATGTTTTATATTTTCAAGACAGTCTGTGACAACCACCCCAAAGAACACGCCGTTCTTCGGAAAATGAGCAATAGATACGCCCAGCATGTTTCGTCTTTAGATGAATTTCGGCGTGCTGATGTATCTAAACAA